>NZ_WWIC01000332.1:0-3672 GCF_009872555.1 Streptomyces sp. SID5643 | reverse complement strand
ATGGGCGACAACATCTGGCTCGGCGACCGGGACGCGGTGCGCACCCCGATGCAGTGGACCCCGGACCGCAACGCCGGCTTCTCCACCTGCGACCCGGGCCGCCTCTGCCTCCCGGCGATCATGGACCCGGTCTACGGCCACCAGGTGACCAACGTCGAGGCGTCGATGTCGTCGCCGTCGTCGCTGCTGCACTGGACCCGCCGCATGATCGAGATCCGCAAGCAGAACCCCGCCTTCGGACTCGGCTCGTACACCGAACTGCCCTCTTCCAATCCCGCGGTGCTGGCGTTCCTGCGGGAGTACGAGGACGACCTGGTCCTGTGCGTCAACAACTTCGCGCGCTTCGCGCAGCCCACCGAGCTGGACCTGCGCGAGTTCGCGGGGCGGCACCCGGTGGAGCTGTTCGGCGGGGTCCGCTTCCCCGCCATCGGCGAGCTGCCCTATCTGCTGACCCTCGGGGGCCACGGCTTCTACTGGTTCCGGCTCACTCGAGTCGCATCCCGCATCGGCCGGCGACTGTGAGCCTGCGCCGAGACAAGGAGGCGTGACCATGCCGAAGACCGCATCCCTGCGCCCGGATCTTCCGCGCCTGGCCGAGCCCATGGAGTCGCTCGGCGGGCTGCTGCGCGACTGGCTGCCCCGGCAGCGCTGGTTCGCGGGCAAGGACCGGCCCGTCACGGAGCTGGGCCTGCTGTCGATGACCGAGCTCTTCCCGGGCTGTCTGCATCTGCTGGTCCACGCCGGTCACGCCGGCCACACGGGTGTGCCCTCGCCCGGTGGCGCACCTCCGGCGGGCGACTGCTACCAACTGCTGCTCGGCGTGCGGGAGCACCCGGCGCCACGGCTCGGTCGGGCGCTCATCGGCCGGGTGCAGGACGGGCCGCTGGCCGGGCTGACGGTCTACGACGCCCTGCACGATCCCCGTTCGGCCCAGCTCCTGCTGGACCGGCTGCGGCACCCGGGCTCCGCGGGCCCCCTGCGCTTCGACTGCGCCCCGGGGCACCAGGTGCCCGCCGGGCTGGTGCCGCGACTGCTGGACGCCGAGCAGTCCAACTCCTCGCTGGTGTACGGCGACGAGTACATCCTCAAGGTCTTCCGGCGCATCCAGCCGGGCGTCAACCCGGACCTGGAGGTGCCGGGCGCACTGGCCCGCCAGGGCTGCCACCGTGTACCGGCGCCCGTGGCCTGGTTCCAGACGGACCATCCGTTCAAGGCCACCCTCGGGGTGCTCCAGCCGTATCTGCGGGACGCCTCCGACGGCTGGACGCTGGGGCTGAACGCGCTGGCCGCCGGGGACGACTTCACCGTCCAGGCCCGGGCGCTGGGCGCGGCCACGGCTGAGGTGCACCTGGCGCTGGCGTCGGCGTTCCCCGTCGGCGGGCCCGGGGAGAACGGGCAGACGGCGGCCGCGATGACCGAGCGGCTGGACGCCGCCGCGCACTGCGTGCCCGCGCTGCAACCGTTCGTGCCGGGCCTGCGGACCGCGTTCGCCGCGCTCACCAGCTGTGATCCCGGGCCGCCCGCTCAGCGCATCCACGGCGACCTGCACCTGGGGCAGGTGCTGCGGGCCGGGCGCGAGTGGTTCGTCATCGACTTCGAGGGCGAGCCGTCCCGGCCGCTCTCCGAACGGCGCAGCGCCCACTCCCCGGTGCGGGACATCGCCGGGATGCTGCGCTCCTTCGACTACGCCGCCCGGCAGCGCCGCCCCTGGCGCCCGGAGTGGGCCCGCCGCTGCCGCGAGGCCTACTGCGCGGGCTACGCGGCCCGCGCCGGCTGGGACCCCCGCAAGAAGCACGGACTGCTCCGCGCCTATGAGACGGACCGGGCCGTGTACGAGGTGCTGTACGAGGCACGGCACCGCCCCGACTGGCTGCCTGTACCGATGGCGGCGATCGAGCGCCTCGCCGTGAGAGGAGACTGAGCCGTGGCCCTGCGCGACACCTCAATCCCGGAGCCGTCCGGCCCGGTCCCGTGCACTGACGCGCCCGCCCTGAGTGCCGAGGACCGCGGGCGCCTGCTGGCGGGTGCCCACCACGATCCGCACGCGCTGCTGGGCGCCCACCCGGTCCCGGGCGGGATCGTGTTCCGTGCGCTGCGTCCCTTCGCCCGCTCCGTGAGCGTCGTGATCGGCGGCAGGCGCACCGCCCTCGTCTCCGAGGGTGACGGCCTCTTCTCGGGCGTGCTGCCTCTGGACGCGGTCCCCGCGTACACGCTGCACGTGACGTACGAGGAGGGCGAGCAGGAGACGCCCGACCCGTACCGCTTCCTGCCCGCGCTCGGCGAGCTCGACCTGCACCTGATCCGCGAGGGCCGGCACGAGCAGCTGTGGCAGGCGCTCGGCGCGCAGCCCATGACCCACGAGGGCGTCGAGGGCACCCGGTTCACCGTGTGGGCGCCGAACGCCCAGGGCGTGCGGGTGGCCACGGACTTCACCCACTGGGACGGGACGCAGTTCCCGATGCGGTCCCTGGGCGCCTCCGGTGTGTGGGAGCTGTTCCTGCCGGGTGTGGGCGAGGGCACCGCGTACAAGTTCGAGATCCACTCCCGGTACGGGCACCGCTTCCTCAAGGCCGACCCGATGGCCCGGTGCTGCGAGGAGCCGCCCAACACGGCGTCGATCGTGACGGCCTCGCACTACGAGTGGGGCGACGGCGCATGGATGGCGCACCGGGCCGACACGCCCGTGCACGAGGCGCCGTTCTCGGTGTACGAGGTGCACCTGGCGTCATGGCGGCCGGGACTGACCTACCGGCAGCTCGCGGAGGAGCTCCCGGCGTACGTGAAGGACATGGGCTTCACCCACGTCGAGCTGATGCCGGTCGCCGAGCACCCCTTCCACGGTTCCTGGGGCTACCAGGTCACCGGGTTCTACGCGCCGACGTCCCGGCTCGGCACACCGGACGACTTCCGGTTCTTCGTCGACGCCTGCCACCGGGCCGGCATCGGCGTGATCATGGACTGGGTGCCGGCGCACTTCCCCAAGGACGACTGGGCGCTGGCCCGGTTCGACGGGGAGCCGCTGTACGAGCCCGGTGACGACCGGCGCGCGGAGCACCCGGACTGGGGCACCTACGAGTTCGACTTCGGCCGTACCGAGGTGCGCAACTTCCTGGTCGCGAACGCCGTGTACTGGTGCGAGGAGTTCCACATCGACGGGCTGCGCGTGGACGCCGTCGCCTCGATGCTGTACCTCGACTACTCACGCGAGGACGGCCAGTGGGAGCCAAACGCCTACGGCGGCCGGGAGGACCTGGCCGCCATGGGGTTCCTCCAGGAGATGAACGCGACGGTGTACCGGCGGGCCCCGGGCGTGGTCACGATCGCGGAGGAGTCCACCGCCTGGGGCGGGGTGACCCGGCCGACCGACACCGGCGGGCTGGGCTTCGGGCTCAAGTGGAACATGGGCTGGATGCACGACTCGCTGGAGTACATCGCGCACGAGCCGGTGCACCGCAAGTACCACCACCACGAGATGACGTTCTCGATGGTGTACGCCTACAGCGAGAACTACGTCCTGCCGATCTCCCACGACGAGGTCGTGCACGGCAAGCAGGCACTGGTGTCGAAGATGCCCGGCGACTGGTGGCAGCGGCGCGCCACCCACCGGGCCTACCTCGGCTTCATGTGGGGCCACCCGGGCAAGCAACTGCTGTTCATGGGGCAGGAGTTCGC
>NZ_WWIC01000331.1:2500-57850 GCF_009872555.1 Streptomyces sp. SID5643 | reverse complement strand
TGCGACGCTGAGAGCGTCAGAGCACCCCCGCCCCCCTTCACACCCGAGGACCCCCGACCCATGAGCCCCGCAGACGGCGACCGTGACCCGCAGCGCATCCTGATCGTCGACGACGAGCCGGCCGTACGCGAAGCCCTTCAGCGCAGCCTCGCGTTCGAGGGGTACGGGACCGAGGTCGCGGTCGACGGCGCGGACGCCCTGGAGAAGACGGCGGTCTACCGGCCCGACCTGGTCGTCCTCGACATCCAGATGCCGCGCATGGACGGTCTGACAGCCGCGCGCCGCATCCGTGCCACCGGCGACACCACGCCGATCCTGATGCTCACGGCCCGCGACACGGTCGGCGACCGCGTCACCGGCCTCGACGCGGGTGCCGACGACTACCTGGTCAAGCCGTTCGAACTCGACGAACTCTTCGCCCGCATCCGCGCGCTGCTGCGCCGCAGCACCTACGCGGCGGCCGTGGGCGCGGCCGCCGCGGCCGACGACGACGCGCTCACCTTCGCCGACCTGCGCATGGACCTCTCGACGCGGGAGGTCACCCGGGGCGGGCGCCAAGTGGAGCTGACCCGTACGGAGTTCACGCTCCTGGAGATGTTCATGGCGCACCCGCGTCAGGTCCTCACCCGGGAGCAGATCCTCAAGGCCGTCTGGGGCTTCGACTTCGAGCCGTCGTCGAACTCCCTCGACGTCTACGTGATGTACCTGCGCCGCAAGACCGAGGCCGGAGGCGAACCGCGCCTCGTCCACACGGTGCGCGGTGTCGGATACGCGCTGCGGGCGGGCGGCGCCGAGTGAACAAGGTCGTTTGCCGGTTCCGCTCCCTGCCGATCCGGTCCCGACTGGCGCTGCTGGTGGCGGCGGCGGTGGCGTTCGCGGTGACGGCGGTGTCTGTGACGTGCTGGTTCATCGTGCAGAAGAAGTTGTACGACCAGGTTAACGGGGATCTCAAGTCGTCCTTCCGGACTATTGAGGCGGACGCGTTCTACTCTCTGACGAAGGAGTGCCCGCAGAAGCCGTCGAACACGCTCAGCGGGGCGCCTCGGCCGCAGGCCTACGCGCAGGTGGTCAGGTCCGACGGCAGGGTCTGCCGGTTCAGCAGCCTCATGCCCCAGGTGAACGTGACGAGTGGCGACAAGGACGTGGCCAAGAATCCCGACTACAGGACAGCCGTACTGCGCAACGGCACGGACAGCGACGGCAATTCGGTGCGGGTGCTGACCACGGCGGTCGTCGTGAAGAACGGCCCGTTCGAGCAGGGCGTGGCCGCCGACTACGCGCTGGTCATTGCCGTGCCCCTCAAGGGCACGGAGTCCACCCTCAACGAACTGGCGCTGATCCTGCTGCTGGTCTCGGGGATCGGGGTAGTGGGCGCCGGGGCGGCCGGCCTCACCGTGGCGAGGGCGGGCCTGCGCCCGGTCGACAAACTCACCGAGGCCGTCGAGCACGTGGCCCGCACGGAGGATCTGAACATCCGCATCCCCGTGGAGGACGCCAGCGAGGACGAGATCGCCCGCCTCTCCCACTCCTTCAACTCCATGACCTCGGCCCTGGCCAGTTCCCGGGACCTCCAGCAGCAACTGATCGCGGACGCCGGCCACGAACTGCGCACGCCGCTCACCTCCCTCCGCACCAACATCGAACTCCTCACCCGCAGCGAGGAGACGGGCCGCCCCATCCCCGAGGCGGACCGCAAGGCGCTGCTCGCGTCGGTGAAGGCGCAGATGACGGAACTGGCCACGCTCATCGGCGACCTTCAGGAACTGTCCCGCCCGGACCCCAACCAGCACTCGGAGCGGACTCAGATCGTGGCCTGGCAGGACACGGTCGAGTCGGCGCTGCGGCGAGCGCGGCTGCGCGGACCGGAACTGACGATCACCGCAGACATCGAGCCCTGGTTCGTCCGCGCGGAACCCTCCGCCCTGGAACGGGCCGTGGTCAACATCCTGGACAACGCAGTGAAGTTCAGCCCGGAGGGCGGCCTGATCGAGGTCCGCCTGGCCGAGGGCGTCCTCACGGTGCGCGACCACGGCCCGGGCATCGATGCCGACGAACTCCCCTACGTCTTCGACCGCTTCTGGCGCTCCCCCGGCGCACGCGCCCTGCCGGGCTCGGGCCTGGGCCTGTCGATCGTCGCGCGGACGGTTCAGCAGGCGGGGGGCGAGGTGTCCCTCGCCCCGGCCGAGGGCGGCGGCACGGTGGCGACGGTACGACTGCCGGGGGCGGCGGTGCCTCCGCCGGAGGACCCTCCCGCCTCGGCCTGATCGTCAGCGGTTTCTGACGCCCTCAAGGAACGACGCCCAGGGGCCTGCGGCGAACACGAGTATCGGGCTGTGCGGGAGCTTGCTGTCTCGGACCGGGACTACGTCGGGGCAGTTGTCGGCGACCTCAAGGCAGTTGTTGGCCCCGCCGTCACTGTAGGTCGACTTGCGCCAGACGGCAGTGGTGAGATCGAGGGTGGGCATCATGATCCGTGCTCCTCCAGTACGTCCCTGATGAACGCCAGCGAGTCCGACGGGGACAACGCCAGATCCCGCAACCGATCGTAGGACAAGCAGTGGTCCAGGACTTCCTCCGGATCGTCCATCAACAGGCCAAAGCTATGACCCTCCGTATAGGCCACCGCGCTGGTGTCCTTCTGCCACAGCAGGGTCAGAGACCCCTTGCCCATGAGGTGGTGGACCCCGGCGGAGAAGGGGAGCACCTGGACGACGACGTTCGGTCGCTGCGCGACTGCTTCGATGCGCAATAGCTGGCCCTTCCACGTCTCCGCGCTGGCCGAGGGGCGACGCAACGCCGACTCGTCGATGACGAAGCGCGCATGGGGTGCCGGATCCTTGCTCAGCAGAAGCTGCCGCCCCATGCGCGCGGCCACCTGTTCCTCGACTTCCTCAGTGCTGCCAGGTGTTGTCTGAGGGCCAGACAACACCTCCCGGGCGAACTCCTCCGTCTGCAGCAGTCCAGGCACGTTCGGTGTGTACACCCGCAGGAGACGCGCCGTCGCCTCCAGCGCCATGTACCTCTTGTACTTGTCCTTGAAGGCGTCGTACCGGGCGATCTTCCAGTGGTGAACCAGCAGGTCACCGCACCCGTAGTAACTGTCCAGGTCTTCCATGACCGCCAGCTTGGACAGTCGCTCGCCCGACTCCAGGCGGCTCAGGTAGCTCTTGTCGTAGCCGGTGTCCTCGGCCAACTGCCCCAGGGACTTGCCCTCCTTCTCCCGCAGAAACCTCAGCGTCCGCCCCAGAACGGCCCGTCCTCCGTCAACCACTTCGCCCACGTCACCCCTCACCGTTGCCTGGAGCGCCAGGCAACACCTGGCCTCTTCCGCAGCGTACGCGCGAGCCGTGACGATGACGGCACGAACGGTAATCACCGCTCGTCAAACCCCCGCCCGCCTCCCGGAAGGGACGCCCATGCGCCTGCGCCTGCGCGCCGCCGAGCTCTGCGAGTCACTGCTCCTCACCCTCGTACGGCTCCTGCTGCCCGCCCGAGGGCGGCATCGAGCCGTCGCGCCCGCCCCGCCGCGGCCGTTGCCCCCGCCTACGCTCCTGAGCCCCCTCCCGCCGGAGCCCCTGGAAATCGACACCCCTCTCGTCCGGCCCTATCTCCGCGCCCTGGAGGTCTACGCATGAGGCTGCTCCCCTGGACCGGGGCCGACGGCAAACCCTGTTACCTCTCCACCGACGACCCCGACAGCCTGCTCTCCCGACTCGCCGACGACGTCGAGGCCGCTCAGCTCGCGTCCGCCGAGGCCGTGCTCGCCGGTGCCAGAGCCGTCATGCACGACCCCAAAGCCGGTGAACACGCCGTGCGTTGCGCGTTGGCGCGGGCCGTGGAGTCCCTCGGCGATGTGCTGCGGATCGCTGTCGGTCGCGGCGACGGCACCCGATAAGGCAGGACATACACCCCGCGCACCTGTCGATGTCCTGTCATACCCATCAGTAGCGCCCACTCCTGCCGCTGTTCTGACATCTTCATCGCCGTCACAGAACGACAAGCAGGAGTGAGCCCCCCACATGCGTCTCATTCGCACGTCAACTGTCAGGAAGATCGGCACTGTTGCCGCCTCCACCGCCCTCGCCGTGACCGGTCTGCTGGCCGGCGCGGGGACCGCCTCGGCCGGACCCGCCGGGGCGACGAACATCCGGGGTGTCGACCCCGGGGACACCGACCGGATGATCGAGCGGCTCTGTAGCCAGGAGACGAGCCTGACGGGCGTGTACGGCGCCCTGAACGTCGACACCGGTGAGTTCAAGACCCGGGACGAGTACCTGCGGGACGTCTTCGGGCTGTGGAAGCCCGCCGGGCCGTGGGAGTTGTTCCGCGGCTGGTGCGGGTACGCCGAGGCCTCGACCTGGTCGGCCAAGGGCGAGACCGTCCGCACATCCCGCTGGATCGGGAACAAGGGGTCCGCCGACGACAAGGAGACCTTCGTCAGCAGCTACAGCACCAAGACGTTCGCGAAGAAGAGCGTCGGCGGCGAGATCAGTCTCTCCCTCGCCAAGAGCATCTTCAGCGGAACCGTGGGGGGCAGCGCCGGCTACGAGTGGGGCTGGGAGAAGGAGTCCCGGTTCGAGACCCGGAGCGAGAAGACGATTCCGCCGTGCCGGCAGGTCGCCGTGACCTGGACGCCGTATCAGCGCGTGGTGCGCGTGAACCCCGTCTTCCACGTCGAGGACTACCAGTGGGACAAGGGCGACGGGGAGCGGACCGTGCACAGTTGGCGTGACCGCGGGTACGAGACGATCTACTCGCACGGGTACTACATCGACGGCATCTCCGACAAGCTCCTGCCCAGCGGTCAGCCCGACGGCCGTGAGGACAAGATCGAGGAGAAGCTCGACCCCAAGTCCTGCATCCAGTAGGGCGCCTGGAGCGGCAACCTTTCCGTGTGGGGCGGCGACTGATCAGCGGTCATTCCCCCACACGGAACGGATCGCCGTATGAGTGAGCCGCGCAGCAAGGCCCAGCACCGTCGCCGCAGAAGCCGCACCGCCCTGGCGGTCGGGGTCCCCCTGGCCCTGACCGCCGCCGGCACCTTCACCTACGGCGCCGACCTCGGTGTCCTCGGCAGCAGTGTCCAGGAGGCCTCCGCCGCCGCACCCGCCTGGGCGGCCGACACCGCCGACGGTTTCGCCTCCGTCAACGCCCTCGGGCAGAACGGGACGTACGGCGGGCGCGGCGGCCAGATCGTCACCGTGACGACACAGGCCGAGCTGGAGAGGTACGCCACCGCGACCGAGCCGTACGTCATCGTCGTCGCCGGGACCATCGCCATGAACCCGGTCGGCAAAGAGATCAAGGTGCAGTCCGACAAGACCATCGTGGGCCGGGGGACCGCCGGGCACATCGTCGGCGGCGGGTTCTTCCTCGGCCGGGGCGTGCACAACGTGATCATCCGGAACCTGACCATCCGGGACGCGTACCAGGGGATCTGGAACGACAAGGACCACGACTTCGACGCGATCCAGATGGACGGCGCCCATCACGTGTGGATCGACCACAACGACCTGCGGCACATGGCCGACGGGCTCATCGATGTCCGCAAGGACTCGACGAACGTCACCGTCTCCTGGAACAGGCTGAGCGACAACAACAAGACCTTCGGCATCGGCTGGACCGAGAACGTCAGGACCGACATCACGATCCACCACAACTGGATCCGCGAGACCGAGCAGCGCAACCCGTCCACCGACAACGCCGCACACGCGCACCTCTACAACAACTTCCTGGAGGACGCCCCGGGCACCTCTATCAAGTCGGCGTACGGCAACTACGCGCGCGGCGGCACGAAGATGGTGCTGGAGAACTCCCTCTTCCAGGGCGTCAGGAACCCCGTCATCAAGGACAGCGGGGCCGCCGTCGTCCAGCGCGGCAACTCCTTCTCCGGCACCAGCGGGCGCAACGAGAGCGGCGGGACCGCCTTCGACCCGAAGACGTACTACCCCTACACCCTCGACAAGGCCGCTGACCTCCCGTCGGTCCTCAAGGCCGGTGCCGGTCCCCGCGCCTCCATCGGTACGACCGCCGCCTCCGCCAAGGCCGCCGCCGCGACCACCCTCACCGTCGCCCAGGACGGCAGCGGCCAGTACCGCACCGTGCAGGCCGCCGTGAACGCCGTACCGGCGAACAACCCCGCGCGCGTCGTGATCGCCGTGAAACCGGGGACGTACCGGGAACTGGTGAAGGTCCCCTCCAACAAGCCGCACGTCACCATCCAGGGCACCGGCGGCAGCCGCAAGGACACGACGATCGTCCACAACAACGCCTCGGGCACGCCGAAGCCCGGCGGCGGGACCTACGGCACCGGCGGCAGCGCGACCGTCGCCGTCGAGGCCGACGACTTCCAGGCGCGCAACCTGACCATCTCCAACGACTTCGACGAGAAGGCCAACCAGCACATCAAGGACCAGCAGGCCGTCGCCCTGCGGACCGCCGCCGACAAGGTGTTCCTGGACGGGATCATCGTCAGCGGGGACCAGGACACGCTGCTGCTCGACACCGCGGCGAAGGACCGCCTCGGCCGGGTCTACGTCAGCAACTCCTATGTGATCGGCAACGTCGACTTCATCTTCGGCCGGGCCACGGCCGTCGTCGACAAGTCCGTCATCACGCTGAAGAAGCGCTGGAACGGCACCTCGGCCGGGTACGTCACCGCACCGAGCACGGCGGCGAACCGCAAGGGCATCCTGATCGCCAACTCCACCGTGAACGGCGACGTCTCGGCCGGGAGCTTCTACCTCGGCCGGCCCTGGCACGCGGGCGGGGACGCGTCCCTCGACCCGCAGACCACCGTCCGCAACACCAACCTCAGTTCCGCGATCAAGTCCACGCCGTGGACCGACATGAGCGGCTTCTCCTGGAAGGACGACCGGTTCGCCGAGTACGGCAACTACGGCGCCGGGGCGGGCCCGGCGAGCACGAACCGGCCGCATCTGACCGACGCGCAGGCCGCGAACCAGGAGGTCGCGGACTGGCTCGCGGGCTGGACGCCTTCGGCGTCCTGAACGACTCCCTTCCGGGTCCGGCTGACGAGCGGCGCCGGACCCGGAAGGGCCACCACCTCAGAGGTGCTTACTGCTTCCAGGCGTGGTGCAGCCGGTCCAGGCCGCTCTGGTTGTTCACCGTCAGGCTGAGGTTCGTGCCCGTGCCCTGGAGCGTGGTGAGGGAGTAGGTGTCACCGTTGCGCAGGCCGGGCCAGTAGACCGAGCCGAGGCCCAGCTCCCGGATGGTGTCCGTCGCGGCCTGGATGTACGCGATCTCGTTGGAGTCGCCCACCGGGCCGTTGTAGTCCAGGCCGGTGGTCATCGAGGCGCCGAACTCGTCGAGGATCGTGCGGGAGGCGCAGTCGCCGATGCGGCTCTTGAAGTCGGCCTTCCACTGGTCGACGCTGGTCCAGTCGGTGTGCCAGAAGCCGTAGTTGTGCAGGGCCAGGCGCGTGCCCTTCAGACGCGGGTCGGCGCAGACCGGCTTGACGTCCTCGCTGTACTTGTACCCGCCGATCAGGATCCGGTCGCGCGGTATGAAGCGGTGGGTGCTCACCCACTTCGCCGCGATGTCCGTCCACTCCTGTGCGGTGTAGCCGAACGGCTCGTTCATCGGCTCGAAGTACACCTTGGAGTTGCCGGCGTAGGCGGAGGTGATCCGCGCCCACATCCGGTCCCAGGACGCCTGGTCGTCGATCTTGCCGTCCTTGGCGTTGTCGGCCTCCCAGTAACCCAGGATGACCTTGAAGCCCTTGGCGGTGGCGGCGTCGATCGCGCCCCGGTACGACTTCCAGAACGGGCCGTTCACCGACGTCGGATTGACCGGGAGACGGACGGTGTTGGCGCCGAGCTCGGAGAACCCGCCGATGATCGCCCTGGACTTGGCGTAGGTCGTGGCGTAGCTGTCGGAGGTGGACAGGCCCGAGGGCACGACCGCGTCGTCGGCGTAGTTGTCGCGCGGGTCGGCCCAGTTGACGCCCTTGAAGTCGCTGACGGGCGGCGGAGTGGCGGGGCGGTGGGCGGGAGAGGCGGCGGCGGGGGAGGCGAGCGCTCCACCGAATGCCGTGACGCAGGCCAGCAGCGCCCCCACGCACGCTGTTCCGCGATGGGTCTTGTGAGACACGACATCCCCTTCTGAGCATGTGCGAAGGTGAGCAGCCCACAGACGGACCGCTCAGTGGAGCACGAAACTAGAAGGAGACTCGAACAGAGGTCAACACATCAGCACACCAAATTTCATCAAGAAGGCAGGGAAGGCAGGGATTCCGAGCCGACGTTGCGGCTACGAGCCCACCGTCAGCCCCGAGCCCGACAGCCTCACCCGGATGCCGTCCTCCTCCACCCGTACGTCCTCCAGCTTCACGTCCCCCTGCTCCGGCTTCGGCAGTTCGAACGCCAGGGCCAGCCGGTCGGCCAGGACCGGGCGCGTCAGACCCGACAACTCGCCGAGGAGATCGGGGTCGAGACCCAGGCGCCTGAGCACCTCGGGGTTGTCCAGAGCGAGGTCGATGAGGTTCAGGCGCTGTGCCTGGCGGGCGAAGCGCGGGGAGCCGGTCAGCTCGGCGAGCTTGCCGTCGTCGGCCAGGGCCTGGTCCACGGTCGCCTCGGGTACGCCCATGCGCCGCACGATGGCCGGGACCGACAGCAGCGCCTTGGCCTTCCGGGTCTCCCGGGCCAGGTCGGCGGAGGCCTTGGGCGTCAGGTGCAGTCCTTCCGAGGCGCGCTTGCCGGGGCGGTAGGTGGCCAGGTTCCCGATGTCCAGGCGCATGCCGCCGATCTCCGTGGCGATGCCCCGCTCCCCCTGCCGCTGGATCCGGGCCTCGGCCCGCAGCTTCAGGTCGTGCCCGGCGACCGGCAGGGTGCCGCGGGCCCGCACCCGGTCCCGGCCCTCGCCGGTGAACGTCACCTGGGAGGCGCCCAGTTCGCGGTTGAGGTCCTCGAAGGACAGCATCACGTCCCCGTCGAAGCGGGGGACGTCGGCACCGCGCACGGAGGTCAGGCCGTCGGCGTTGAGCGTCACGTCGTGGGCCGTGGCCGACACCTTCGCCAGCGAGACCCGGTCGGCCGCGACGTCCGGGACGGTCACCTTCACCGACTCCAGCCGCTTGTCGGTGAGCTGGGTGAGGAAGGGGAAGCCGCCGATCTCCACCTCGGGCGCGGCGGCCAGGTCCAGGCGGTCCTTGAGGGTGTCCGCGGCCCGGTGCTCGGCGTACAGCACGGCCCAGCGGTCGCCGAGGGCGGCGAACGAGGCGAGGACGACGAGGCCGACGACCGCCTTCACGGCGAGCGGCAGTCCGGCGAAACGATTCTTTCGGCGCCGGCCGCCACGGCGGTGGTCGGGCGGCGACCACCCCGGCTCCGGCTCCTGCCGCTGCTCGGCGTCCCCGCCGAGGAAGTCCTCCAGAGGGGTCGCCTCCAGAGGCCCGTCGTCGAGTGCGCCGAGTTCCTCGTAGGGGTTGCGGGGCTGCTCGGAGCGGTCGTCGGGAAGATGCGTGTCCATGCGGTGGGGGGTGCGCATCGTCTCATCCGACCATGCGCACCGCCCCGTCCCGCAACTCGAACCCGCGGTATGCGACTTACTTCACGATCGTGATGCGGTCCGCCTTCGGCGGCGCGATCGGGTTCGCGGCCGAGGAGTTGGCCGTCAGGTACTGCTCCAGCGCGGTCAGGTCGTCGGAGCCGACGACGTCGTTCGCGCCCTGGCCGAGGGTCGGGAAGCCGTCGCCGCCGCCCGCGAGGAAACTGTTCGTCGCGACGCGGTAGGTGGCCGCCGGGTCGATGGCCGAGCCGTTCAGCCTGATGCTGTCCGTGACCACCCGGTCGGCACCGGACTTGGTGAGGTCCAGCGTGTAGGTCAGACCGGACGAGACCTGAAGGACCTTCGGGGCCGCGGCGTTGGGGCCGGTCACCTGCTCCTTGAGCACCTGGACCAGCTGCGCGCCCGTGAAGTCCTGGAGGTTCACGGTGTTCGCGAACGGCTGGACGGTGAAGCCCTCGGCGTAGGTGACGACACCGTCGCCCTCGGTGGCCTTGGCCGCGTACGTCAGGGGCGCCCGGATACCGCCCGGGTTCATCAGCGCCAGGTCGGTCTCCGGGTCGAGCTGCTTGCCGTGGGCGAGCTGGGCGTCGGCGATGAGGTCGCCGAGCGGGGACTCGGTGCCGGTGTTGCCGATGTCGCCGGAGATGTAGCCGATCGGCTTGTTGCCGATGGGCGCGGCCAGCGTGTTCCACTTGCTGATCAGCTCGGTCATGTCGGGCGCCTTGGGGACGTCCCGGGTGACCACGCGGTTCGCGGACTTCACCGCCGTACGGGCGATGTCGCCGGTCCTGCGGTCGTAGGTCAGCGTGGTGTCGGTGTAGAGACGCCCGAAGGACGCAGCCGAGGTGACCATGCGGGGCTTGCCCGCCGGGTCGGCGATGCTGCACACGTACGCGTTGTGGGTGTGGCCGGTGACCAGCGCGTCCACCTGCGGCGTGACGTTCTTGGCGATGTCGACGATCGGGCCGGAGATGCCGTCGCCCGCACCCGGGGAGTCACAGTCGTAGTTGTACGACGTCGACGCCGGGAAGCCGCCCTCGTGGATGAGCGCGACGATCGACTTCACGCCCTGCTTCTGGAGCACCTTGGCGTACTTGTTGATCGTCTCGGTCTCGTCCTTGAAGGACAGGCCCTTGACGCCCTCGGCGGAGACGATGTCCGGGGTGCCCTCCAGGGTCACGCCGATGAAGCCGACCTTGACGCCGTTCTTCTTCCACACCCAGTAGGGCTTGAGGATCGGCTTCTTCGTCTTCTCGTCGAGGACGTTGGCGGCCAGGTAGGGGAAGTCGGCGCCCTGGAACTTCTCGTCCGTGTAGCAGCCGTCCTTCGGGTGGCAGCCGCCGTTCTGGAGGCGGGCCAGTTCCTTGGCGCCCTCGTCGAACTCGTGGTTGCCGACCGAGGTGACGTCGAGGTCGAGCTTGTTCAGCGCCTCGATGGTCGGCTCGTCGTGGAACAGCCCGGAGATCAGCGGAGAGGCGCCGACCATGTCGCCGCCGGCGGCCGTGATGGAGTACTTCTCGCCCTTGCGGGCCTCGCGCAGGTGCGTGGCGAGGTACTCGACACCACCGGCGTCGATGGTCTTCGTCGTGCCGTCGTGCTGGTGCTCGGTGACCCGGCCGGACGAGCCCGCCGGCGGCTCCAGGTTGCCGTGCAGGTCGTTGAAGGACAGCAGCTGCACGTCCTGGTAGCGGCCGGGCCAGTGCCCGCCCGCCCGGTGGTCCTCGCCCGCGGTCGCCGAACCCGGCAGCCCCGCGGCGGCCAGCGCGCCGACGGTGACGACACCGGCGGCGAGAGCGGCGAAACGGTTCGTACGACGTCTCCGGCGCTCCGGATGCGCCGGTGAAGTGGCTGGCATACGCCCCCCTGTGGGTCTGCTGGGACAGTGATGTCGTCCGGCGCAGCCTAGAGTCAACGCGCGTAGCGCGACAGGCCTTTCCGGGTTACGACCTGGTTGCTTCTTTGCCGCCGTTTTGCCGGTGGCGCCCCGTACCCTCGTACGCATGACCAGCGACGACACCGTACGGCCAGGCCATCCCCGCTCGATCGAGACCCTTGCCGCGCTCTCCGCGGAGCAGACCGAGGCCGTGCTCGGGCTGCTCGACGAGGCGGCCCGGACCGACGGTCAGCAGGCGGTGTCCGAACAGGGCCGGTTGCAGCTGCGGGGCGGGGAGCGGGAGGGCGTGTCCCATCTGCTGCTCACCACCGGCGGAGAACTTGTCGGTTATGCCCAGTTGGAGGACACGGACCCGGTGGAGCCGCCGGCCGCCGAGCTGGTGGTGCATCCCGGGCATCGCGGGCACGGGCACGGACGCGCGCTCGGCTCGGCACTGCTGGCCGCGTCGGGCAAGCGGCTGCGGGTGTGGGCGCACGGCGGGCACTCCGCCGCCCGGCATCTCGCGCAGGTCCTGGGCCTGACGCTGTTCCGTGAACTGCGTCAGATGCGACGGCCGTTGACCGACTTCGACGCGCCCGAGCCGGTGCTCCCCGAAGGGGTCACGGTGCGGACCTTCGAGCCCGGCCGGGACGACGCGGCCTGGCTCGCGGTGAACGCCGCCGCCTTCGCCCACCACCCCGAGCAGGGCTCCCTCACCCAGCGCGACCTCGACGACCGCAAGGCCGAGCCGTGGTTCGACCCGGCGGGCTTCTTCCTCGCCTTCCGCGGCGGGGAACTCGTGGGCTTCCACTGGACCAAGGTGCACGCCGAGGAGGGCCTGGGCGAGGTGTACGTCCTCGGTGTGGGGCCGGGCGCGCAGGGCGGCGGCCTCGGCAAGTCCCTCACCACGATCGGGCTGCGGCACCTGGCGGGACAGGGGCTGCCGACGGCGATGCTGTACGTCGACGCCGACAACAAGGCGGCGGTGTCGGTGTACGAGCGGCTGGGGTTCACCACGCACGAGGTGGACCTCATGTACCGGACGGAGACCTGAGCCTTGCTCCCGGTGCGTGATCTGCGCGTCCGCCCCGCCGCAGAGGCCGACCTGGCCGCCCTCGTGCGCCTGCGCGACGACGCCGCCCGCCGGCTGCTGTCCCGCGGTGTCACCGGGCAGTGGCGGCCGGGGGAGCGGGACGAGGACCACTTCCGCCGGGTCATGGCGCACGGCGAGGTCTGGCTCGCGGAGACCGGCGGGCGTCTCGCGGGTGCCTGGGAGCTGTGGTGGGAGGACGAGGAGGCCTGGGGCCCGCAGCCGCCCGTGGCCGGGTACGTGCACCGGCTGATGGTGGACCGGACCGTCACCGCGCCCGGGACGGGCCGGCTGCTGCTGGACGCCGCCGAGCGCCGGGTGGCCGGGGCGGGGCGCACCCGGGTGCGCCTGGACTGCCTCGCGGGCAACGCGCGGCTCAACGCCTACTACGCCGAGGCCGGTTACCGCGTCGTGGGACACAAGGCGGGCAAACCGCAGCCCGGCGGGTCGCCCAAGTCCTTCACGCTGATGGAGAAGCGGCTCCGGTAAGTGGGCGTTGCGCCCACGACGGCCGCCAGAGCTCGCCCTCCGGCGGTCGCGGCCGGGTCGCCACCAGGTGGTCGCGCAGGGCCGCCAGGCCGGGATGCGGGTTGTCCGTGCGCCACAGCAGCGAGTGCGGGTAGACCGGGACCGGATCCACGAGCGGGACGAGCCGCAGGTCGTGGCCGACCGGCCAGACGTGCGGGGTGCGTTCGCTGAGGAAGGTCGCCACGGTCGGCGAACCGGCGATCGTGTCGAGGAGCGCCTCCAGGCCGAAGTTGGGCCCGATGGTGTCGATGGCCGGCCCGAAGACAGCGGCCAGTTCCTCGTAGTAGGCGTGCCACTCGGTCCCCGGCACGTTGCCCGGCATCCAGATCCGGTGTCCGGCGAGCTGCGCGGTCGTCACCTTGTCGGCCCGGGCGAACGGATGGGCGGGGCCGACGCACAGCCGCAGCGGCTCGTCGAGGACGGGTGTGGCCGCGATGCCGTCGGGGGGCCGCTGCCCGGGCATGGTGACGGCCCGGAAGGTGGCGTCGACGGCCCCGTCCCGCAGGGCCGTCACGGCCGTCTCGACGTCGAACAGCGTGACGACGTCCAGCGCGGTCTCCGGGTGGGCCCGGTGGAAGTGCTGCACCAGGCCGCCGGTGGCGGCCCGGCGTCCCACGACGTCCACCCGCAGCGCCCGGTCCCCGGGCCGGACGGCGGCCGTCGCCCGCTCCTCGGCCCGGAGCAGGACCCGGGCGTGCGGCAGCAGGGCCTGCCCGTCGATGGTGAGTTCCGCCCCGCGCGGCGTACGGACCAGCAGCCGCACCCCGAGGTCCTTCTCCAGCGCGGCGATCCGCTTGGACACGGCCTGCTGGGTGAGGGCCAGGTCCACGGCGGCCTTCTGGAACTGCCCGGAGTCGGCGATCGCGACGAAGGCCCGTACGGCTTTGAGGTCCACGAGGGGCAGCGTAGCCGCACAACGGATGGTTGTCGGATGGATCGGCGAAAGGGCTCTTGGCCCGCCGGACGCGCCCCTGTGCACAACCACTCGACGTACTAGAGCCGGATCCGCCGCCGCACCGGCTCCATCGCGCACACCGCGCCGAGGATCACGGCCCCGGCCAGGACCATGCCCCACCGGTCGTGTGCCGCCGCCCACCGCTCGTCCTCCACCGTCACGAACAGGGCCCAGCGGCCGGGCCAGAACAGCATGGCCAGGACTGCCGTGGCCAACAGCCCGACCGCGGCCGGCAGTCCGGGCCGGGTGACCTCGCTGAAGCGCACCGCGGCCGCCGCGCCGGTCATCGCCAGGACGAAGGCGGCGCCGGCCTCCAGCGTGATGTCGCCGACCGGGGGCCGCGCGCCCGGCGGCACGAGCAGCAGGGCCACCGTCCACCAGGCCGCCGCGGCCGGGACGGCCAGGGCGACGCGCAGGGCGACACGGACCGGGCGCGGGGTCGGCACGGCGGCCGTGGTGTGCCGGGCCGGGTCGTCCAGGAGGAAGGCCAGGCCCACGGCGAAGGCGAGGATCGCGGCCCGCAGCAGGTACAGGGAGAGTCCTTCCGCCGTCGCGCCGGTCCGGGTCAGCGCGGCGAGCAGCAGTCCCGCCGCCCCGGCCGCGCCGACCGTGCCCCACGGCACCGTCCGGTGGACGGGGAGCACCAGCTGCCGGGTCAGGAGAGGCACTTGTCCTCCCCCTCGGGCGCGGGCAGGCCCAGCAGCCCGGCCGCCCGGGCCGCGGTGATCTTCGGTGCGGTGAGTTCGTCCCACCGGTCCTTGACCCGTGCGCCGGCCTCGGCGCGGGGCAGGTCGAGCAGCGCGCGCAGCACCTCGGTCTGGGCCTCGGTCATGTACAGCCCGTTCGTGGGCTGGAGCACGGAGCCGGAGCCGGTGACGGTGTCGTTGAGGCGGACCCTGCGCAGCGCGCCGAGCGGGTCGGACTCCCAGCCCACGGCCAGCCACATGAGGGGCACGATGCGGCCGTCGCAGATCGAGGTCGCGGCCTCCTCGTCGCCCGCGATGAGCACACCGGCCACGGCGGCCGAGAACTCGGGGACGCGGTTGCCGCCCCACTGCGTGCCCACCGTCACCTCGTGCGGGCGCCTCAGCGAGTCCAGAGCGGCGTCACCGGAGAGGCCGTAGCGCGCGTCGACCCGCTGCCGTACGACGACGTCCTGCTCATGGGCGCTCCCGCCGGCCAAGGAGCGGACCCGGCCCACCACCGCGGCCCAGTCCCCGACCCGGGGCCCCCACTCGGGGAACGCGCAGTAGGTGGAGCCGTCCCGGCGGACACAGGACTGCACCTGCTCGGGGTGCACGGTGGCGCGCTCGCGCGCCTTGACCAGCTCGGGGGAGTCGCCCGCCGACTGGGCCACTCCGCCCACCAGCGTCAGGGCCAGCGCCCCGGCGGCACCGGCGAACACGGCCGGCCTGCGGCCACCGGCGACCAGGACCGCCACCAGCCCCAGCAGCAGGGCCAGCCCGGCGAGGTACAGGGCGTGCCAGGCGGCCGGCCGGCCCATCAGGTCCGACGGCAGGGTGTTCGAGGTCGCCTCCTCGACCACCGGCAGCAGCCACCTCGCCCCGTAGTCCAGGCCCGAGAAGAAGAGGAACAGGAACAGGAACAGCACCACCAGCAGCGGCGCCACGAGAGCGGACCGCACCAGCCCCGCCATGAGCAGCCCGGCCAGGCCGAACAGCAGCACCGTCAGCGGGCCGACGAGCAGTTCGGCCACCGAGCCCTGCCCGATCGCCCCGGGCCGCAGCGCCTCCCGGCCGAACTGCCCGGCCACGCATACGGCGGTGACCAGGGCCGCGGCCACGACCGACAGGGCGTGGGCGACCGTACGGCACCACTGCGGGAGCACCAGCACCGCGAAGTGCCTTTCCGTCCCGTGCCGTCGGGAGCGCAGCGCGGCCTGGTTGACGGACAGCAGGACCGCGAGGCCGACGAGCATCGGCGCGCCCTGGGTGGCCCGGTCGGCGTCCTGGAGGGCCGGGTAGTCGCCCCAGGCCCTGCCGGCGCGCCACACGGTCCAGCCGAGGTACACGGTGAAGGCGAGGAGCACCGGGATCCGGGTCAGCAGCCGACGGGACTCGAACAGGGCCAGGGCGAGCACGGCCTTGAAGGGCCCGCCGGACTCGTTCCGTGTTCCGGACGCGGCCGGCTTCTCCACCAGCGTGGTCACGCCGCCACCTCCGCTTCGGCGTCGTCGAGCGTGAGCAGGTAGCCGTCCTCCAGGGTGGGTTCGAGGAGATCGGCCCCGGCCGGCGGATCGCCGACGTTCCGGAAGGATCCGGTGCCCGTGCGCCACCCCGCCTTCGCGCCCGGGTCCCGCTCGGTGCTGCTCCACACGCGCCCGGCGGCCCGCGTGGTCAGCTCGGCCGGCGTGCCCTCGAAGCGCACCCGGCCACCGGCCATGACGATCACGCGGTGGCAGAGCATCGCCACGTCCTCCGTCTGGTGGGTGGACAGCAGGACCGTCCGTCCCTCCCCCGCCCCGGCGATCAACTCCCGGAAGCGCATGCGCTGTTCGGGGTCCAGGCCCACGGTCGGCTCGTCGAGGACCAGGAATCCGGGGTCCCCGGCGAGGGCGGCCGCCAGGGCCACGCGCTGCCGCATCCCGCCGGACAGCTTGCGGATGCGCTTGCCCCGCACGTCCGCCAGGCCGACCTCGTCGAGCACCCGCCGCACCTCCCGGTGCCGGGCGCCCCGGTCGGTCATCTCCTTGAGGATCGCCACGTAGTCGACGAACTCGAAGGCGGTGAAGTCCGGGTGGAAGCCCGGCGTCTGCGGCAGATAGCCCAGCCGCCGCCGCACCTCCTGCCGGCCCCGGGCGGTGGCCGGGTCGTGCCCGAGCACGGTGAAGGCGCCCTGGTCGGCGGGCAGCGCCGTGGCGAGCACCCGCAGCAGCGTGGTCTTGCCGGCGCCGTTGGGGCCGAGCAGCCCGGTGACGCCGGCGGTCAGGCGCAGCGACACGTCGTCGAGGGCCCGGGTGCCGCCGTAGCGGAGGCTCAGCCCGGAGGCGGACACGGTCGGGGTCATACGGCACGTCCCTGGAAGAGGTCGAATCGGTCACGGAGCAGGAAGAGCAGCCCGGCGGCGAGCGCGGCGACCACCGCCGCCACGCCCTGCCCGGCCGCCGTGAACGGCGCGAGCGGCACGTCCGCCCCCGCCCGCTGGGCGTCGGCCGTCAGCAGCAGCCCGGCCCACGCCCCGCCCACCAGGGACGGCGCGAGCACCGGCCCCAGCCGGGGGGTCAGCGCCAGCCCGGTCGCCGTCAGTGCCAGCCCGGGCAGCAGCCAGGCCAGCGCCCGCAGCCCGTAGGCGGGCAGGGCGAGGGTCGCCAGACCGTTCAGCGCGAGCACGACGGCGAGCACGGCCACCGTCCGGATCATCAGCAGCCGGAACCCGTGCATCGGCGCGACGACGGCCATCTCGTACGTCGGGTCCAGCGCGGGCCCGTACGACAGCGCCACGCCCGCCAGCGGCAACAGCGGTGCCAGGGCCAGGAACAGTGTGGGGAACTGCCCGGTGTGCACGGAGTGCCCGGCGGCCACGCTCAGGAGCAGCACGGCGGCGACGGCCCCGAGCCAGGACCGCCGCAACACCGGCGTCGCCGCCAGCAGCCGCGCGGTGTGCCCGGCCACGCCCATCCGCACGAGCAGCTTCTCCAGGAGCCCCGTCCGGGGCGCGTCCAGCTCGGCGTCGAGCCGTTCCCACCCGGCGTCGAGGGCGACCGGGTCGCCGACCTCGGCCAGCGCCCCGCGGCACCGGGCGCAGGAGGTCAGGTGCGCGTCGGCGGACCAGAGCGCGGGAGCCGCCAGCTCCCCACGGACGTAGGCCCGCAGATCTTCTTCCGGCACGTGCCAGCTCATGCCAACGCCTCCCTCAGCTGCTTGCGGGCCCGCATCGCCCGTGTCTTGACCGTCCCGGGCGGTATCCCGAGCAGCACCGCCGCCTCACGGGTGGTCAGCCCGTCGATGACGGTCGCCTGCAACACCGCCCGCAGCTCCGGCGACAGCCGGACCAGCGCTCCGGCGAGGTCCCCGTGCTCCACCCCCGCGAGCACGCGTTCCTCCGCCGACGCCTCGTCCCGGTGCCGCATCCGCGCCAGGGCCTGCCGCAGCCGCCCCCGGGCCCCGTCGCCGCGCAGCGCGTCCACCAGCCGCCGCGACGCGATGCGCCACAGCCACCCGGCCGCGTCCGCGGAACCGGCCTCCTCCCGGTGGCGGGCCTTGCCCCGCCAGATCGCGAGGAACGTCTCCTGCACGACGTCGTCGACGACCCCGAGGTCGGCGCACCTCCCCCGCAACCGGGCCCGGAGCCAGGGCGCGTAGCGCCGGTACAGCTCCTCGAAGGCACGCCGGTCGGCGTCCGCGGCTATGGCCCGCAGCAGCTCCCCGTCGCTTCTCGTATCGCTCACGTCTCCTCATCGGACGGCCCGGCCCGAACGGTTCACCGAAAGCACGCTTGACTTTGCCGGCCCGCTCCACCACCCTTTCACTACTCAATTAGTGAAAGGGTGGTTCAAGCAGTGGTCGAGTACCGCATCGACCGGCGCAGCGGCGTGGCCACCTACGTCCAGATCGTCCAGCAGACCAAGCAGGCCCTGCGCCTGGGCCTGCTGGAGCCGGGCGACCGCCTCCCCACGGCCCGCGAGGTCGTGGAGGCCACCGCCATCAACCCCAACACGGTCCTGAAGGCCTACCGGGAGCTGGAGCGCGAGGGCCTGGTCGAGGCCCGCCGCGGACTCGGCACGTTCGTCCGCAGGTCCCTGGGTGCGGCTCCGGCCGACTCCCCCCTCCGCGCGGAGCTGGACGCCTGGGCGGCCCGGGCCCGAGCGGCCGGTCTGGAGCGCGACGACGTGGCCGCCCTCTTCACTTCCGTACTCGACACGCACTTCGCAGACTCCAAGGGGGACGCATGACCGACACCGCCATCGAGGCGGCGGGACTGGGCAGGAGGTTCGGGCGCCGCCGCAGGCCGGCCCTGGACGGCTGCTCCTTCCGGATACCGACGGGCCGCGTGTGCGCCGTCGTCGGTCCGAACGGCGCCGGCAAGTCCACCCTGCTCGCCCTCGCGGCCGGGCTGCTGCGGCCAACGGACGGCTCGGTCACCGTGCTCGGCCGGGCCCCGGCGGCATCCCGCGAGCGCCTCGCCCACGTCGCGCAGAACAAGCCCCTGCACCCCCAGCTCACCGTCACCGGCACCCTGCGTCTGGGCCGCGACCTCAACCCGCGCCGCTGGGACGCCGAGGCAGCCGAGCGGATCATCGCGGAGGGCGATCTCGACCCGGGTACGAGGATCCGCTCCCTCTCCGGCGGCCAGCGCACCCGCGTGGCACTCGCCCTGGCCCTCGGCAAGCGCCCCGACCTGCTGCTCCTGGACGAGCCGATGGCCGACCTCGACCCCCTCGCCCGGCACCAGCTGATGGCCGCGCTCATGGCCGACGCCGCCGACCGCGGCACCACGGTTGTCATGTCCTCGCACGTGGTGGCGGAGCTGGAGGGCTCCTGCGACCACCTGCTGCTGCTCGGCGGCGGCCGCGTGCGTCTCGCCGGGCCGATGGACGACCTGCTCGCCGCCCACGCCCTGGTCACCGGCCGGGCGGGCGACTCCCTCGCTCCGCACACCATGGTCGAGTCCCGCACCACCGGCCGCCAGCTGACCGCCCTGGTCCGGCCCGCCGGCCCCCTCGGCGACGGGGTCCGGGGCGAGCACCCGACCCTGGAGGAAGTCGTCCTGGCCCACCTGCGCTCCCCCGACGCCCCGCCGCTGCTGCTCGACGCGCGGGAGGCAGCCGTATGACCGCCCTCGACGCCGTGACCGCACCCGCCGTCGCCCGGCACGCCTCCCCGTCGCGCGGCCTGGTCCTGGCCATGCTCCGGCTGCACCGCACGGCGCTGCTGTTCTGGCTGGGTCTGGTGGCGGTGGCCGCGGGGGCGCTGCTGTGGGCGATGGGCCCGGGTGCGGACGCCGCCTGGGCCGAGTACACGGACCTGGGCTGCGACCAGGCCGCCCCGAACCTGGGCTGCGACTCCCCCGGCCCCGCGAACAGCCGGTACCAGACGGCCGTCACGGTCGCCATCGGCCTCGTCACGCTCCTCCCGTTGCTCACCGGGGCCTGGGCGGGCGGCGCCCTCATCGGCCGCGAGCTGGAGAACGGCACCGCCCAGCTTGCATGGACCCAGTCGGTCAGCCCGGCCCGCTGGCTGGCCGCCAAGCTGGCGGTCCCGGCCCTGCTGCTCGTGACGGGCACGCTCACGCTGACGCTGCTGCACCGCGTGCTGTGGTCGTCGGACCCTGCCCTGAACAGCGTCATGGGCTGGCGCGTCTGGCACGACGACGGCATCTTCGAGATCAACGGCACCATCGCCGCCGCCCAGGCCCTCGCCGCCCTGGCCCTGGGCATCCTGGTGGGGCTGCTGCTGCGCCGGGCGCTGCCCGCCCTCGGCGTCGCGGTCCTGGCCGTCGTGTCACTCGTCCACGTCCTCGACGCACTGCGCCCGCACCTGTGGCCGGTGAAGACGGCCGTGACGAGCCTGGACGACGCCACCGCCGGCTCCGACAGCATGATCGCCGAGACCGGCGCCCTGACCGCTTCCGGTGCCCGCGTCCCGATCCCGGCGTGCTCGGGTGAGCCCGGCTGCGAGACCAGGACCGGCATCACCCACTACTACGCCGACTACCACCCGGCCTCCCACTTCTGGCCCCTCCAGCTCATGGAGACCGGCCTCCTCCTCGCCGTCGCCGCCCTGGCGACCGCCGCCTCGTTCGTCCTGCTGCGCCGCCGCACGGGAGCGGCCGTATGACCGCCCTCGGCACGGCGCCGGCGCCCGCGGGCCCGGGCCGTCCGAGCGGACCGGGCCCGGGCCGTCCGGGCGGCCTGGTCCGTACGGTCGCGCGCACGCACCGCACGGCTCTCGCCCTGACCCTCGTGGCCCTGGCCACCGCGACGGCAGCGCTGATCTGGCTGCACTCCCTCGGGGACGAGGCCCGGGCCGGAAACAGCGCCTGCGCCACGCCCCCGACCGACCGGCTGCCGTCCTGCGCTGCCGTCGAGGCGATCACCGTCGACGAGACGTACGCGAGCGGCCTCGCGGTGATCGCCACGGTGCTGTCCTGGGTGATGTTCCCGGCGGCGGCCTGGGCGGGCGGCGCGCTCATCGGCCGCGAGCTGGAGAGCGGCACCGCGGAGCTGGCCTGGACCCAGTCGGTCACCCCGGCCCGCTGGCTGGCCGCCAAGCTGGGCGCCCCCGCCGCGCTGCTCACCGCCGGCACCGGCGTACTCGTCCCGGTGAACGTCTGGGCGCGCGGGGACGGCAACCCGAACCTGACCGGCGACTGGTACTACCCGGACGTGTTCGTGTCGACCGGCCCGGTGGCCGTGGCCCACGCCCTGGCCGGTCTCGCCCTCGGGGCCCTGGCCGGACTGGTGTGGCGACGGGCCCTGCCCGCCGCGGGAGTGGGCCTCGCCGCCTCCCTGCTCCTGCACAGCCTCCTGGAACGGCACCGCGAGGACCTCTGGCCGCCGGTCACCCGCACCGAGGCCGGCAGCTTCGAACTGCCCCGCTCGGCCCTCCAGGTCGCCTGGTCGGACTCCCCCCGCCACGGCGTCCCGCTCACCCGCGCGGACTTCCACCCCGAGTCCCACTTCTGGCCCCTCCAGTACGTGGAGTCCGGGCTGCTCCTGGTCGTGGCCGCCACCGCCACGGCCGCCGCCTTCGTCCTGCTGGCCCGCCGCCTCCCCTGAACCCGGTCCGCGCGTCCTTCCACGGGGGGATGGACGCGCGGACCGCCCCGCGGCCCCCTCGCGAGCCGCCCCCCGGTGTCCCGCACGTCATGTCTCCGTAACCATTGATTCAGACGAGCTTGCGAAGCTCGGCCAATGAATCCCGCCGTGCCAGAGCCTTCCCCGCCCCGTGAGGGTCCTGAGGGAAACGGGAGCACTCATGTGACACCCCCGCTCCCGCCCGCGCTGTCCGACGCGCCCGTGTTGCTCGCGGCGCGGAAGAATGGGTCCATGAGCCAGCCGAACACCCAGGCACAGGTCCAGCACGCGCAGCCCTCCGTGGGCTCCATCGCAGCCCACCGCCCCCACACGGTGGCGGCGGCGGTCTCCGATCTGGAACCGGACATCGACGCCGACCTCGACGCGTACGAGGAGTCGCCGTACGACGGGCCCCAGCTGCCCCAGGGCCGCTTCCTCGACCGGGAGCGCAGTTGGCTCGCGTTCAACGAGCGCGTGCTCGAACTCGCCGAGGACCCGAACACGCCCCTGCTGGAGCGGGCCAACTTCCTCGCGATCTTCGCCAGCAACCTGGACGAGTTCTTCATGGTCCGGGTGGCCGGTCTGAAGCGCCGCATCG
Source organism: Streptomyces sp. SID5643 (assembly GCF_009872555.1). Lineage (NCBI taxonomy): Bacteria > Bacillati > Actinomycetota > Actinomycetes > Kitasatosporales > Streptomycetaceae > Streptomyces > Streptomyces sp. SID5643. The sequence continues at coordinate 35,522 of NZ_WWIC01000331.1, read as the reverse complement.
CCACCGGCGTGGCCACCCGCTCCGCCTCCGGCCTCCAGCCCCGCGAAGTGCTGGAGATGATCTGGGCCCGCTCCCGTGAGCTGATGGCCCGGCACGCCGCCTGCTACCACGAGGACGTCGCCCCCGCACTCGCGGAGGAGGGCATCCACCTGGTCCGCTGGAACGAGCTCCAGGAGAAGGAGCAGGCCCGCCTGTTCACCCTGTTCCGGCACCAGATCTTCCCCGTGCTGACCCCGCTGGCGGTCGACCCGGCCCACCCCTTCCCGTACATCTCCGGCCTGTCACTGAACCTGGCCGTCGTGGTGCGCAACCCGGTCACGGGCCACAAGCACTTCGCCCGGGTCAAGGTGCCGCCGCTGCTGTCCCGCTTCCTGGAGAGCTCCCCGGGCCGCTACGTCCCCATCGAGGACGTCATCGCCGCCCACCTGGAGGAGCTGTTCCCGGGCATGGAGGTGCTGGAGCACCACGCCTTCCGCCTCACCCGCAACGAGGACCTGGAGGTCGAGGAGGACGACGCGGAGAACCTCCTCCAGGCCCTGGAGAAGGAGCTCATGCGGCGCCGCTTCGGCCCGCCGGTGCGCCTGGAGGTCGAGGAGTCCATCGACCGCGAGGTCCTGGACCTGCTGGTGCGCGAGCTGAAGATCAGCGAGGCCGAGGTCTACCCGCTGCCCGGGCCGCTGGACCTGACGGGCCTGTTCCGCATCGCCTCCCTGGACCGGCCGGAGCTGAAGTACCGCAAGTTCGTCGCCGGCACCCACCGGGACCTCGCCGAGGTCGAGTCGGCGTCCCCGCCGGACATCTTCGCCGCGCTGCGCGAGCGGGACGTCCTGCTGCACCACCCGTACGACTCGTTCTCCACCTCCGTCCAGGCCTTCCTGGAGCAGGCGGCCGGCGATCCGGCCGTCCTCGCCATCAAGCAGACCCTGTACCGCACTTCGGGCGACTCCCCGATAGTCGACGCCCTCATCGAGGCCGCCGAGACCGGCAAGCAGGTCCTGGTCCTGGTCGAGATCAAGGCCCGTTTCGACGAGCACGCCAACATCAAGTGGGCGCGCAAGCTGGAGGAGGCCGGCTGCCACGTGGTCTACGGCCTGGTCGGGCTGAAGACCCACTGCAAGCTGTCGCTGGTGGTCCGTCAGGAGGGCGAGACACTCCGCCGCTACAGCCACGTCGGCACCGGCAACTACCACCCGAAGACGGCCCGCCTCTACGAGGACCTCGGCCTGCTCACGGCCGACCCGCAGGTCGGCGCGGACCTCTCGGACCTCTTCAACCGGCTGTCCGGTTACTCGCGCCGGGAGACCTACCGCCGGCTGCTCGTGGCGCCCAAGTCGCTGCGCGACGGCCTGGTCTCGCGGATCACCAAGGAAGTCCAGCACCACCGCGCGGGGCGGCCCGCATACGTCCGCATCAAGGTCAACTCGCTGGTCGACGAGGCCGTCATCGACGCCTGCTACCGCGCGGCCCAGGCGGGCGTGCCGGTGGACATCTGGGTGCGCGGCATCTGCGCGGTGCGCCCGGGCGTGGCGGGCCTGTCGGAGAACATCCGGGTCCGCTCGATCCTCGGCCGTTTCCTGGAGCACTCCCGGGTGTTCGCCTTCGGCAACGGCGGCGAGCCCGAGGTGTGGTTCGGCAGCGCCGACATGATGCACCGCAACCTCGACCGCCGGATAGAGGCCCTCGTCCGGGTCACCGACCCGGCCCACCGGGCGGCCCTGAACCGGCTGCTGGAGACCGGCATGTCCGACTCCACCGCCTCCTGGCACCTCGGCCCGGACGGCGACTGGACCCGGCATGCGACCGACGCGGACGGACAGCCCCTGCGCAACGTCCAGGAGATGCTCATAGACGCCCGGAGGCGCCGGCGTGGCACAGCAACACCTTGACCCGACCGATCCCCGGTCCAGGCACGCCGGGCCTATCCCCACCGGTGACGCCCTCGCGGGCTATCTGCGGGCCCAGGCCACGGAGTTCCTCCGGGCGCTGCGCCTGCACCGGGAGACGGGGTCGGGGGCGAACGGCTCGGAGGGCTCCGCCGAGGCGGCCCGCGCCCTGCGCCGCTCGGCCCGCCGCATCAGCGCCAGCCTGCACACCTTCCAGCCCCTGCTGGACTCGGACTGGTGCGAGGCGATGCGCCCGGAACTGGCGTGGGTGTCGGGGACGCTGGCGATGGAGCACGCGTACACGGCACGCCTGGAACGCCTGCTGGCCGCCCTGCACCGGCTGTCGGGCTCGGCGGCGTTCCCGGCCCAGAACGGTGCCCGGGTGACGGCGGCAGCGTCCCCCAAGGCCGGCTCGCCCTCCCAGGAACGCGGCAACCTGACGGTGGGAGCGGCCAAGGCGGGTGCCCTGCTCGACCGGCAGCTGACGCTCGCCCGCACCCGGGCCCACTCCACGGCCCTGCAAGCCCTCGGCAGCAGCCGCTTCCACGCCGTCGCGGACAAGGTCGCGGTGCTGGCCAGCGAGGTCCCGCTCGCCAAGACCGCCGACGCCACCGACCTGCGCCCCCTGTCCGCCGCGGCCCGGGACCGTCTCGCCGACGCCGTGACCGCGCTGCCCCTCGTCGTCGCGGGGCACCCGTACAACGCCGCGGCCCTCGTCCACGGTCTGTCCCCGGACACCGTCCCGCATCCCCAGGACGCCCCGTGGCACCAGGTCCGCCTGCTGCTGCGCCTGCACCGCTACGCCCGCGAGGCGGTCACCGGCCCGAAGGGCAACGCCGTGGTCGACCTGCGGCTGCTCGCCGCCGGCCAGGCCCTGAACCGGCACCGCGACGCCTCGGAGGCGTCGGCATCGGCGGCCCAGGCCGCCCGCACCCCGCGCATCGCCCCGGCCACGGCCTACGCCCTCGGCGTGCTCCACGCCGACCAGCGGCACGAGGTGGAGGCGGCGCGTTTCGCGTTCCAGCAGGCCTGGCAGAAGGAGACCGTCGGCGCGTCATGACCGGGCCCGGGACCAGGAGGCGGTGAAACCGGTGAGCACCCCCAAGGACACCACGGTTCAGGCGGCCGGCTGCGTGCTGTGGCGCCGCTCCCGCGCCACCGGCGAGCCGGAGCTCTGCCTCGTTCACCGGCCGAAATACGACGACTGGTCGTGGCCGAAGGGGAAACTGAAGCGCGGCGAGGATCCGCTCGCGGGCGCGCTGCGCGAGGTGGCGGAGGAGACGGGCTGCCGGGCCGTGCCGGGCCCCGAGCTGTCCACCCATCGCTATCGCGCCAACGGCCGCCCCAAGAAGGTCCGCTACTGGGCGGCCGAGGCCGTGTCCTGCGCGTTCTCACCGACGGACGAGATCGACCGGGTCCTGTGGCTGGATCCCGCCGACGCCCGTGACCGTCTCACCCAGGCCCACGACCGGCCCCTGGTGGACGAGCTGCTCGCCGTCCTGCACCCACCCCGGACGGCCGACTGACCGGAAGATCCCTTTTCGTCAGCAAAAGCGGAATGCCGACGTGCGCTCCCCGTGAGCATTCCGTGACCTAACCAGGCCTTAGGCAGGGGTTCACCCCTCGTTCATGTGCGGCCATCGGCGGCTTCACCTGATCTGCCTAATTTCGGCCTTACCGACGCGAGCCGCGCCTGCTGAGTGCGACCGCGTCCGCATCACTCAGACTTCGCACGCCGCCGATCAGGACGGCGGCTCCTGGAAGGAACTCAAGTGAAGCTTCAGCGCATGAACCGGCGGGCCCTCGCTCTCGGTGCTCTCGCCGTCTCCGGCGCCCTGGCCCTCACGGCGTGCGGCTCCGACGACACCGGCGGCGGCGCCGACGGCGGTTCCTCCAACGCCGCCGCGCCGAGCAACGTCAAGTGCGACGACGCTTCGGGCCAGGTACTCGCCGACGGTTCCTCCGCTCAGAAGAACGCGGTCGACGCCTGGGTCAAGCAGTTCTCCGCCGCCTGCAAGGTGGAGATCAACTACAAGGCCGGCGGTTCCGGCGCCGGTGTCACCGCGTTCACGCAGGGCCAGGTCCCCTGGGCCGGTTCCGACTCGGCCCTGAAGCCCGAAGAGGTCGAGGCTTCCAAGAAGGTCTGCTCCGGCGGCCAGGGCATCGACCTGCCGATGGTCGGCGGCCCGATCGCCGTTGGCTACAACGTGCCGGGGGTCGACAAGCTCGTCCTGGACTCCGCGACGATCGCCAAGATCTTCGACAGCAAGATCACCAACTGGAACGACCCCGCGATCGCGAAGCTGAACCCCGACGCGAAGCTGCCCAACCTCAAGATCCAGGCGTTCCACCGCTCGGACGAGTCCGGCACCACGGACAACTTCACCAAGTACCTGATCGCCACCGCGAAGAAGGACTTCCCGTACGAGGGCGGCAAGGCCTGGCAGGCCAAGGGCGGCCAGTCCGCTCCGCAGTCCTCGGGCGTCGCCGCGCAGGTCAAGCAGACCGCCGGCGCGATCGGCTACTTCGAGCTGTCGTACGCCAAGGACGGCATCAAGACCGTCGCCATCGACACCGGTGCCGCCGAGCCCGTCGCGGCGACCGTCGAGAACGCCACCAAGGCCATCGCGGACGCCAAGGTCGTCGGCACCGGCAAGGACCTCGCGCTGAAGCTGAACTACGAGACCAAGGCCGACGGCGCCTACCCGATGGTCCTGGTGACGTACGAGATCGTCTGCGACAAGGGCAACAAGGCCGAGACCCTGCCCGCGGTCAAGGCGTTCCTGCGCTACGCGGCCTCGGAGGACGGTCAGAAGATCCTCGCCGAGAACGACTACGCGCCCATGCCCGAGGACATCATCGCCAAGGTCCGCACGACCGTCGAGAGCCTGAGCTGACCCGAGTGCGGTCCGGCCTCCCCAAGGGAGACCGGACCGCACCGTCCGGTGCACCGCCGCCAGTGGCCGTACCTCACGTACGGCTCCGCAGACCGGAGAACCCGATGGGCACACCCACACAGATAACCGACACACCACCACCCGCTCCGCAGCCGGCCATCGACAAGCGCGCCGCGCGCGGGGCCACCCGGCCCGGAGACCGGATCTTCCTCGCTCTCTCCCGTGGTTCGGGCATCCTGCTGCTGGTGATCATGGCCGCGATCGCGGGCTTCCTCACCTACCGCGCGGTCCTCGCCATCAGTGAGGACGAGGGCAACTTCCTCACCACCTTCGAATGGAACACCGGCGTCAACCCGCCGGTCTTCGGCATCGCGGTCCTGGCCTACGGCACGATCGTCTCCTCGATCATCGCCATGATCATCGCGGTCCCGGTATCGGTCGCCATCGCGCTGTTCCTCACCCACTACGCCCCCCGCCGGCTGCGCGGCCCGATCGCCTATGTGATCGACCTGCTCGCCGCCGTGCCGTCCATCGTCTACGGCCTGTGGGGCGCCCTGGTCCTCGTGCCGCACATGAACGGCCTCTTCGGCTGGCTGAACGACTACCTCGGCTGGACCGGCATCTTCTCCTGGCAGGGCGGCGCCGCCCGCTCCATGCTCACCGTGGGCATCCTGCTCGCGATCATGATCCTGCCGATCATCACCAACGTGAGCCGCGAGGTCTTCCGCCAGGTCCCGCAGATGCACGAGGAGGCGGCCCTGGCGCTCGGCGCCACCCGCTGGGAAGTGATCCGCATGGCGGTCATCCCCTTCGGCCGCTCCGGCGTCATCTCCGCCTCGATGCTCGGCCTCGGCCGCGCCCTCGGCGAGACGATGGCCGTCGCCACCGTGCTCTCCCCCGACTTCCTGATCCACAGCAGCCTGCTCGACCCGGGCGGCGGTACCTTCGCCCAGAACATCGCCAGCAAGTTCAGCGAGGCCACCGAATTCGGCCGTGACGCGCTGATCGCCTCCGGTCTGGTGCTGTTCGTCATCACCCTGCTGGTCAACGGAGCGGCCCGCGCGATCATCGCCCGCCGCAAGGAGTACTCGGGGGCCAACGCATGAGCACCGCAACCGTCACCCCGAAGCGCCCCAGCACCCTGCGCGGCGGCCAGTTGCCCAAGTGGGCGCCGTGGGCCATCGCCGCCGGATCCGTCGCCCTCGGCATCGGCATCAGCGCCGCCGCCGGCCTGCACAGCAACATCCAGTGGGCGCTGATCGCCGCGATCCTGCACGTCCTCGGCACGTACCTCATCGCAGCCAAGGTCGAGAACCGCCGCCAGGCCAAGGACCGCGTGGTCACCTCGCTGGTGTGGGTCGCGTTCCTGCTCGCCGTGGTGCCACTGGCCTCGCTGGTCTGGTCAACCGTCCAGCGCGGCGTGAAGGTCCTCGACGTCTACTTCCTGACCCACTCGATGGGAGTGGTCGCCGACTCGGAGGCGGGCGGTGGCATCTACCACGCCATCCTCGGCACGCTGGAGCAGGTCGGCCTCGCCACCCTGATCGCAGCGCCGGTCGGCGTGCTCACCGCGATCTACCTGGTGGAGTACGGCCGCGGCAACCTCGCCCGGGCCGTCACCTTCTTCGTCGACGTCATGACCGGCATCCCGTCGATCGTCGCCGGCCTGTTCATCCTCAGCCTCATGCTGATGTTCGAGATGGAGCCGTTCGGCTTCGCCGGCTCGCTCGCCCTGGCGATCCTGATGATGCCGGTCGTCGTCCGCTCCACGGAGGAGATGCTCAAGCTCGTCCCGAACGAGCTGCGCGAGGCCTCGCTGGCGCTGGGCGTCCCGAAGTGGCGCACCATCCTGAAGGTGGTCCTGCCGACCTCCATCGGCGGCATCACGACCGGCATCATGCTGTCCATCGCCCGTATCGCCGGTGAGACCGCGCCCGTGCTGCTGCTGGTGTTCGGCAGCAAGTTCATCAACGCCAACCCCTTCGAGGGCGCGCAGGCGTCGCTCCCGCTGTACATCTACCAGCAGTACGGGTCGGGCGAGGTCACGGCGTACGACCGGGCGTGGGCGGCGTCCCTCACGCTGATCGCCTTCGTGATGATCCTGAACCTGGTGGCCCGCGGGATCGCCCGCTGGAAGGCCCCGAAGACCGGTCGCTGAGCGACAATCTGCGGCTACCGCCGCGCGGGGCCACAGCGACCCCCAGACTTTGGAAGTGAAGTAGTAATGGCCAAGCGAATCGACGTAAGCGGACTGACCGCCTACTACGGCTCCCACAAGGCGATCGAGGACATCTCGATGACCGTCGAGCCGCGCTCGGTGACGGCGTTCATCGGCCCGTCCGGCTGCGGCAAGTCGACGTTCCTGCGCACGCTGAACCGGATGCACGAGGTGACCTCGGGCGGCCGGGTCGAGGGCAAGGTGCTCCTCGACGACGAGGACCTCTACGGCACGGGCATCGACCCGGTGTCGGTCCGCCGCGAGGTCGGCATGGTGTTCCAGCGGCCGAACCCGTTCCCCACGATGTCGATCTTCGATAACGTCGCGGCCGGTCTGCGCCTGAACGGCAACTACAAGAAGAGCGAGCTGGCGGACATCGTCGAGCGCTCCCTCAAGGGCGCGAACCTCTGGAACGAGGTCAAGGACCGGCTGAACAAGCCCGGCTCGGGCCTCTCCGGCGGCCAGCAGCAGCGTCTGTGCATCGCACGGGCGATCGCGGTCGAGCCGAACGTCCTGCTCATGGACGAGCCGTGCTCGGCGCTCGACCCGATCTCCACGCTCGCGATCGAGGACCTGATCGGCGAGCTCAAGGAGCGCTTCACGATCGTCATCGTGACGCACAACATGCAGCAGGCGGCCCGCGTCTCCGACCGCACGGCGTTCTTCAACCTCGCGGCGGTCGGCCAGCCCGGCAAGCTCATCGAGATCGACGACACGGAGCGGATCTTCTCCAACCCGTCCGTCCAGGCCACGGAGGACTACATCTCCGGCCGCTTCGGCTGAGCCGGACCCCGCCGACTCCTCGCGGTGCTGCATGGCGGTGCCACCGCGAGGCCGAAAAAGGGCCCGCCCCTCTCCCAGGGGCGGGCCTTTTCGCGTGCGTCCCAGCTGCGGGCATGCGTGCCGCCAGGGGCGACACGGGTGGGCGTGGGGGTCCCCCCTGCTCGAGCGAAGCCGAGAGCTTGGGGGAGGCACCTCGTCGCGCCGAACCGCGCAACGCCCGAGCGTTCAGCCCCACGCCGGCACCAGCTACAAGAACGCCAGGTTCACGATCCCGAAGGACGCCGCAGCCACCAGCGCCGCAGCCGGCATGGTGATGAACCAGCCGAGAATGATGTTCTTGGCGACACCCCACCGCACCGCGTTCACGCGCTTGGTCGCCCCCACGCCCATGATCGCCGAGGTGATCACATGCGTCGTGGAGATCGGCGCCTTGAACAGGAACGCCGTGGTGAACATGATCGACGCGCCGGTCGTCTCGGCCGCGAAACCCTGCGGCGGGTCCAGCTCGATGATCTTCCGCCCCAGCGTCCGCATGATCCGCCAGCCGCCGGCGTACGTCCCCAGCGACAGCATCACCGCACAGGCGACCTTGACCCAGATCGGAATCGGGTCACCGTAGTCCTCGACATCGGCGATGACGAGCGCCATCACGACGATGCCCATGGTCTTCTGCGCGTCCTGCAGACCGTGCCCCAGCGCCATGCCGGCCGCCGAGACGGTCTGCGCGATGCGGAACCCGCGCTTGGCCTTGTGCGGGTTCGCCTTCCTGAATATCCACAGGATCGCGGTCATCACGAGGTAACCGGCCAGCATGCCGACCACCGGAGACACGAACATCGGGATGACGACCTTCTCCAGCACCCCGCTCCAGTAGACCGTCGTCCCGCCGGCCAGCGCCGCCCCGACCATGCCGCCGAACAGCGCGTGCGAGGAGGAGGACGGCAGTCCGAAGTACCAGGTGATGAGGTTCCAGACGATCGCGCCCACCAGCGCGGCGAAGAGGATGCCCATCCCCTTCGAGCCGGTCGGCGTCTGGATCAGCCCCTCGCTGACGGTCTTGGCGACCCCGGAGCCCATGAAGGCACCGGCGAGGTTCATCACCGCCGCCATGGCCAGCGCGGCCTTCGGCGTCAGCGCCCGCGTCGAGACGGACGTCGCGATCGCGTTCGCCGAGTCGTGAAAGCCGTTGGTGTAGGTGAAGAAGAGCGCGACCGCGATGGTCACGACCAGAGCAAAGGTGTCCATGAAGGGCTCAGGACTCCTTGACGGCGATGGTCTCCACCGTGTTCGCCACGTGCTCGAACGCGTCCGCCGCTTCCTCCAGCACGTCCACGATCTGCTTCAGCTTGAGGACGTCCATGGCGTCGTACTTGCCGTTGAAGAGGTGCGCGAGCAGTTTGCGGTGGATCTGGTCGGCCTGGTTCTCCAGCCGGTTGACCTCGATCCAGTACTCGGTGAGGTTCTCCATCGTCCGCAGGTGCGGCATGGCCTCGGCCGTGAGCTCGGCCGCGCGCGCCAGCACCTCGATCTGCTGGTCGACGCCCTTGGGCAGTTCCTCGACGTTGTAGAGGACGACCAGGTCGACGGCCTCCTCCATGAAGTCCATGATGTCGTCGAGCGACGAGGCGAGGGAGTAGATGTCCTCGCGGTCGAACGGCGTGATGAAGGAGGAGTTCAGCTGGTGGAAGATCGCGTGCGTGGCGTCGTCACCTGCGTGTTCCGCTGCCCGCATACGCTCTGCGATCTCGGCCCGGGCGGATGCGTCCGCCCCGAGCAGTTCCATCAGGAGCTTCGAGCCCGTGACGATGTTGTCCGCGGAGGCGGCGAACATGTCGTAGAAGCTCGTCTCCCTGGGGGTCAGACGAAAGCGCACGTGGGGTCCTCGGGGTGCTTCGGTTTTCGGTCAGGCTGATGCTAGGCGCATCATCCGGCCACGGCTATCGGGCCGCCCACCAGTGTCGCCCATCGGGCACAGTGATGAGCACGGGGGCGGTTCCCAGGGCCGTATACCCGGCAAAGTTCGGTACCATATACCCACCAGGGGTATCAGTTCACCCGCTGTCCACCAGGAGGAAGCGATGACGGACGTGACCGACACGACAGATGTCGCACATGTCACCCCCGGCACCGCCGACACCGCCGGGGCGGACGTGGCGGCCGATCACGACCACGGCGTGCACGGGTACCACCAGCAGAAGGACGAACACCTCAAGCGCCTGCGCCGTATCGAGGGCCAGATCCGCGGCCTGCAGCGCATGGTCGACGAGGACGTCTACTGCATCGACATACTCACGCAGGTCTCCGCCTCCACCAAGGCCCTTCAGTCCTTCGCGCTCCAGCTCCTGGAGGAGCACCTGCGGCACTGCGTCGCCGACGCGGCCCTCAAGGGCGGTGACGAGATCGACGCGAAGGTGAAGGAGGCGACCCAGGCGATCGCCCGCATGCTGCGGACGTGAACCGGTCCCCGCGCCCGTGATCAGCGTCCGGTGGAGTCCCGCTCCTCGGCGACTTTCAGCACCTCGTCGATGCTTTCCAGGCTGAGCCGCTCCCGGGCGGCCGAGGCCGCGATGATCAGCTCCCCGCACAGCTCGATCTCGGCGAGGGCCACGTGGTCCTGAACTGCCGTACCGCCGACCGGAGCCACGTGCATCACCTCATCTCTGCCGTCACCGGCTTCCTAGAGTAGGGAGCGGCCTACACACCGCGCATGGCACGGACGGGCTAGTTCGCGCCGGTCACTCCTCGGCGATCTTGCCCGCGTAGATGTCGTCGGCCGCCGGCAGCCGTACGCGCGCCGGAGCCCCGAAATCGTAGAGCAGCGTGGTCGAGGCGACGGCCACCGGGCTCTTCTGCTGTCCGTTCAGGAAGCTGAAGCGGTGCCTCACCTTGCGGATGCGTCCCTCGTCGTCGAGGTAGGCGTCGAACGGCACCGCGGCGGTGGCGAACCCGTCGGCCGCCGCCTTGAGGGAGGCCTCGTTGCCGTCCGAGGCGCGCCGGGCCGCGTCCCCGAGATCCGCCGTCCCCCGGTAGTGCCGCACTCCGGTGCCCGCGACCTCCGTCCTGCCCACGTACGCCGCCGTACGCGTCCCGAGCAGCACCTCGGCCGCTGTGAAGGGATCGGTGGCGCCGCCGGTGACGAGGTTTCCGTCGGACAGGGTCCGCGTGTCCACCCGCACCCATTTGTCCGGGGGGACACCGGCCCCCCGGTTCTTCATGAACAGCGCACCCGGAGCGAGCAGTTCGGTGATCGGCCGGCGCTCGGCGACTCCCGCGGGATCCTGCGGCAGCAGCACCTTCAGCTGCCCCATCCGCTTCCGGTAGTCGTACACCCCGGCACCCCGGATGGTCACCCGGGTGCCGCCGGCGGCCATCTCCATCGACGTACGGGCCTTGGAACTCCCCGCGTCCACGAGTCGGTCGGCGGCCTGCCGCAGCACCACGACCGCGTCCCCGCCGCGGGAGTCGCCGGCGACCGCGTCACCCCCGGAACACCCCGCGGTAGCGAGCCCCGCCCCGGCCAGGGCCGCGGCCGCGACGACCGCCGCACCCGCCCGCCCGCGCCGCCGTTCGCCCTGCCGCCCAGTCATCGCCTGCCTACCCCCAGCCGGTACGTCCGTCACGGGCCCCCTGTTGTTCCGGTTAACGACGGGTATGTGCCCCCGTCACGCGAGCCCCCGCGGACCGCCGTACGAACCCTTCACCCGGGGTGGGTAACGTTGTCGGCGTGGCGCAGCAGGACGGGCTGGAAACTCCCCCCAACCTCCCGGAACACCGCACGACGACCATGGAGAAGGGCCGCTTCTGCATGGCCCACTGCACCTGCGGCTGGCGCGGCCCGGCACGAAGAGCCAGGAGCCAGGCCCGCACGGACGCGGAGCGGCACACGACGCCTTGAGGCCCGTGGCGGAGATGTTCCGCCCGGGGCCGGACCATGGAACCCTGACCTCCACCAGCCCGTCTCCCAGGACGGAACCACCGGGAGGCCCCATGGAACGGCGCACGATCCTCACAGCCGGCACGGCGGCGATCGCCGCGGCCGCGACCCCCTTCACCACCGCCTGCACCCCGTCGGGCGACCGCTCCGGGGCCACGCCCTCCAACGCCTCGCGCATCACGACCACCTCGAGAGCCGCCGCCGCCAACTGGTCCGCCCTGGCCCGCGACCTCGACGGCTCCCTGGTCCGCCCGGGCGACGCCGACTGGTCCGCGGCCCGGCAGCTCTACAACACCCGCTTCGACAGCCTGAAGCCCGCCGCGGTCGCGTACGTGTCCCACCCTGAGGACATCCGCACAGCCCTGGCCTACGCCCGCGCGAAAGCCCTGCGCGTGGCGATCCGCAACGGCGGCCACTCCTACGCCGGCTGGTCCTCCGGCGACGGCCGTCTGATCATCGACGTCTCGAAGCTCAGCCGCGTCCGGGCCTCCGGCACCACCGCGGTGGTCGGCGCCGGCGCCAAACTCATCGACGTCTACCGCGCCCTGGCCGCCAAGGGCGTCACGATCCCCGCCGGTTCGTGTCCGACCGTCGGCGTCTCGGGCCTCACCCTCGGCGGCGGCCACGGCGTGGTCTCCCGCGCCTACGGCCTGACCTGCGACAGCCTCACCCGGGCCACCCTGGTCACCGCCGACGGCAAGCAGCTCACCGCCGACGCCCGGGAGAACAAGGACCTCTTCTGGGCCCTGCGCGGCGCCGGGAACGGCAACTTCGGCGTCGTCACGGAACTGCACTTCAAGACCCACCCGGCCCCGCAGGGCGTCTCGGCGTACCTGTCCTGGCCCTGGTCCAGGGCGGCCGCGGTGGTGAAGGCCTGGCAGGAGTGGGGGCCGTCGCAGCCCGACGAGATCTGGTCGTCCCTGCACCTGGCGAACGCCGCGGGCGGCACCCCGACCGTCTCGGTCGCGGCGTTCTCCCTCGGCACGTACGGCGAGCTGAAGAACGCCGTCGACCGCCTGGCCGACCGCGTCGGCGCCCCGGCCCGCAGCGTCTCCCTGAAGCGGCGCTCGTACGAGGAGTCGATGGAGGTGTACGCGGGCTGCTCCTCGTTCCCGACGGACGCGCAGTGCCATCTGCCGGGCTCGACCCCGGGGCGTTCCCCGAAGGGCGCGCTGGGCCGGGAGACGTACGCGGCGGCGTCGGACTTCTTCGACCGCTCGCTGTCCACGGCCGGCATCCGCACGCTGCTCTCGCAGATCGGGTCGGTGCGCGGCGGCACGGGCAGCATCGCGCTGACCGCCCTCGGCGGTGCGGTCAACCGCGTCTCCCCCACGGCCACGGCGTTCGTCCACCGCCGCTCGCGCATGCTGGCCCAGTACATCGCCGCGTGGCGGGCCGGCACGAGCGGGGCGACGGCCCGCGACTGGCTGGCCTCCGCCCACAGGTCGATGCGCCCGTACGCCTCGGGGGCGGCGTACCAGAACTACACGGACCCGACCCTGACCGACTGGCGCAAGGCGTACTACGGCGATGCGGCCACGCGCCTGACGAAGCTGAAGAAGCAGTACGACCCCGACCGCTTCTTCACGTATCCCCAGGCGCTGTAGGGCTGTTACGCGGCGAGGTCCCGCTCCGAGGGCCGCTCACTGCGCGCCTCGGGGATCACCGTGTCCGCTCCCGACGCCCGCCCTCTGCCGCGCACCAGCCACCCCACCCGGGGCGAGCGCTCGACGGCCTTGACCACAGGCGTCAGCAGGGCCATGGCGAGCGGCGACAGCAGCAGCGCCACGGCCGTCCCCAGCGCGAAGCCGCCCACGACGTCCGTCGGGTAGTGCACGCCCATGTAGACGCGGATGAACCCGCCGAACAGTGCCAGCACCAGCCCGATGAGCCCGAACTTCCGGTTGGCGACGAACAGGCCGACCGCCAGTGCCATGACGATCGTCGCGTGGTCGCTGACGAACGAGTAGTCGGTCTTGCCCTGGACGAGCACTTCGAGCCCCTGGTGGTCCAGGAACGGCCGGGGCCGTTCCACGAACCCCCGTATGGGCACGTTCACCAGCACGGCGACCCCTGCGGCCAGCGGGGCCCAGACCAGTGCGGCCACGGTGGAGGCCGCGTCCTCGTCGCCCCGCCGCCGTACGGTCCACCAGCACCACACCACGAGCAGGACGATGGCGAGCAGCAGCCCGTACTCACCGACGTACTCCATGACGCGGTCGAACCAGGCCGGCGCGTCCTTGGCCAGGCCATTGATGTCGTACAGCAGGTCGACGTCAGGGTTCGACCCGGAATCGGCGAGTCCAGCCATGGCGCTGCGGCCCCTTCGTCGTCTCTTTGGCGCAGCTGTGCGTGCGCCGCTCCTGCCACCCCCGTGGTTGTAGATCCGCTTCCGCCGCACGCGTGCGTGACGCGTGCCGTATGAACGTCCGCTCGGCTACGTCACCAGGAACGCATGGTCCCCGTTGATACGTTCCACACTCCACCGAATGATCACGCAGACGTTATCGAAGAGAGACACGTCTTCGCAGCTCAGGGGGTGGGTTCACACACGGTTCACACCGTCGTGGGCAGTGCTTTCGCGCCATCTTCGGTGACGCGGGTGGCTCCGAAGTAGTCGGGGGTGTCGATCGGGTCGAACCGGATGACGGCCCCGGTCCGGGGCGCGTCGATCATGTACCCGCCTCCGACATAAATGCCGACATGCCGGATGGCTCGGGAATTGGTGAGGTCGTCCGAGAAGAACACGAGGTCGCCGGGGAGCAGTTCGTCCCGCGAGGGGTGCGGACCGGCGTTGTACTGGTCGTTGGCGACACGCGGCAGCTTGATGCCCACGGTCTCGTAGGCGGCCTGGGTCAGCCCCGAGCAGTCGAAACGTCCGCCCTGCTCAGCGGTGCCGGTACCACCCCAGAGGTAGGGCGTGCCGAGCTTCGTCTGCGCGTACTCGATCGCGGCGGCCGCCTGCTCGGAGGGCTCGACCCGCCCGACCGGCGCCGCGAAGCTCTCCGAGAGCGTCGTGATCCGCTTCACGTAGTTCCGGGTCTCGCTGTACGGCGGCACGCCCCCGTACTTGATCACCGCGTACGCCCCCGCGTTGTAGGCGGCCAGCATGTTCTCGGTCGGATTCCCGCCAACCTTCTTCACGTACGACGCGAGTTCGCAGTCGTAGGAGGCGGCGGAGGGGATCGCGTCCTTCGGATCCCACACGTCACGGTCGCCGTCGCCGTCGCCGTCGATGCCGTGGCTGGCCCACGTTCCGGGGATGAACTGCGCTATGCCCTGCGCGGCGGCATGACTCTGCGCCCTGGGGTTGAAGCCGCTCTCCTGGTAGAGCTGCGCGGCGAGCAGGGCCGGGCTGATGGCGGGGCAGAGGTTGCCCCACTTCTGCACGAGGGCGGCGTACGCGGCGGGCACCGCGCCCTTGGCCAGCGTTTTCGCCCCGCCGCCCGCGCCGTTGACCAGGTTCCCCGCGACGAGGTAGACCCCGACGACGAGCAGCATCACGAAGGCCAGGGCGGAGCTGATGGCGACACTCGCCACGATCCATGCCTTACGCACCGTCAACCGCCCCTCACCGCCCAGGAGTCCGTTGGTCAGTGTAGAGGCGGCCGGCACGCCCGGGAATGATCACGGGGAGGAGAGTCGGGGCGGACGGAGGGGCGGGCCACAGCACGGGCAGCACGGCGAGAGCACGGCGGTTGCGGCCCGGCGCACGGGTTCACGGCCCGTCACGGATCCCCGGCCGCCCGCTTCACGTCCCGTCACGGAGCCGCCGCCGCCTGCTCGTACAGCCGCCGCGCCTGCGCGCCGAGGACCACGCTGTAGGAGACGCCGGAGGTCGTCCCGCCCTGGTCGTGCCCGCCGAGCACCCCGACGACCTGCCCGTCCCCGTTCACCCAGGGGCTGCCGCTGGTGCCGCCGCCGAACCCGGGGCACGCGATGCGCTGCTGGGTGCGGCCGAGCGCGTGCGGTTCTGCGGCGCAGCTGACGGCCGTCTCGCGCGCGTCGGGATACCCGGTGACGGTCACCGCGGTGGCCCCGGTCGCCGTGCCCGTGACGAACCGGTTCCCGCCGACGGCGTCCTGGACCTCCTCCCCGCCGCGGGGCGCGACCGCGGCGAATCCCACGTCGCTGTCCTCGTCCCGCCCCTCGGCCCACCCGCGGGCCAGGAACCGCCGCCGCACCGTCCACTCCCCGTAGGGCGCACGTCCGTCCCGGTAACCCGGCACGAAGACCAGCCCTGCGCCACCGCCCAGGCAGTGCGCCGCCGTGACGATCAGATTCCGGTGCGGGGCGTCCACCACGGACGCCGTACAGAAGTGCCGTCCCCCCGCGGCGGGCACGAGCACCCCGACCCGCGCGTCCCGCGCGGTGACGGTCACCCCGAGCGGCCCGCCCCCGTCGTCGGCGGTGGCCACGGACACGGCGAGGAGGGCGACGAGCAGGACGACGACGGTCAGGACGCGCTTCACCGGGGGGACTGTGCCGGACGAAGGTGAGAGGAACGTCAGACGCCTGCCTGCTCGTCCCGCGCGAGCGGGAAGTGTGTGCCCGTCAGGTCCTCCGACACCCGCCACAGCCGCCGGGCCGTCAGCGGATCGCCGGCCGCGCGGGAGCGCCCCACCAGGGTCGGGGCCCCGCGCAGCTCGCCCAGGCCGTCGGGACCCACGTAGCTCGCCCCCGGAAGATCCGCGGTGGCGGCGTACAGGGTGGGGAGGGCGCCCGCGCGGTCGTCCTGCGCGAAGAACCTGTTGCCGAGGCGCATGAAGGCGCGCAGCACCGGGCTGGCCGCGTGGCTCTGGAGGTTGGTTGCCGCGTACCCGGGGTGTGCGGCCAGGGCGCGGACGGGGGAGCCCGACTCCGTGAGGCGGCGCTGAAGTTCCAGGGTGAACAGCAGGTTGGCGAGCTTCGACTGGGCGTAGGCGCGCTGCGGGGTGTAGTCCGCCGCCAGGTCCAGGTCGTCGAAGTCGATTTTCACGCCGCCCCAGCGGTGGGCGCCCGAGGAGACCGTGACGACACGGTCGGTGATGTGCGGCAGCAGCAGGTTCGTCAGGGCGAAGTGCCCGAGATGGTTCGTGCCGAACTGCATCTCGAAGCCGTCCTTGGTGCGCTGCCTGGGGAGCATCATCACGCCGGCGTTGTTGACGAGGAGATGCAGCGGGCCCTGCCAGGCCTCGGCGAAGGCCCGCACGGAGGCCAGGTCCGCCAGGTCCAGCCGGCGCACCTCGGTGCTGCCGTGGACGGCCGCCGCCGCGGCCCGCCCGCGCTCGGTGTCCCGTACGGCGAGGACGACGTGCGCCCCCGCCCGGGCGAGCGCGTCGGTCGCGGTGAGACCGATGCCGCTGTTGGCGCCGGTGACGACGACGGTCCGCCCGCCGAGGCCGGGCAGGCGGTCCGCGCTCCATGTACCGCCGCTCTGGGTGTTCGTCTTCTCAGCCATGACCCGAATGTAGGCGCCGCCAACAATGCTGTCAATGACAACAATGATGGCACCGCCAACATCGGGATACGATGGTGCGCATGCCAGCCAGCCGACCGGCGGAGAGCCGCCCCTACCACCACGGAGACCTGCGCTCCACCCTGCTCGCCGGCGCTGAACGCACCCTGCGGGAGAAGGGGACCGGCGCACTGTCGCTGCGCGAGCTGGCCCGGGAGGCGGGCGTCAGCCACGCCGCGCCCGGCCGCCACTTCAAGGACAAGCAGGCCCTGCTCGACGCTCTGGCACTCGTCGGCTACGACCGGCTGGGGCAGGCGTTGTCGGCCGCCGACGACCCCGCCCTCCCCCTGGAGCGGCGGCTCACCGTGCTCGCCCGGGCCTACCTCGCGTTCTCGATCGACAACGCCGAGCTGCTGGAGCTCATGTACGCCCGCAAGCACGAGCCGGGCGCCTCCGAGCAGATGGCCGCCGCCGTCGACCGGACGGTGGGCTCCCTGGAGCGGGTCATCGCCGACGCCCAGGAACGCGGCGAGATCGTCGCGGGCGACCCCCAGCACCTGACCCTGCTGACCGGCGCCGCCCTCCAGGGCATCGCCTCCTTCGCCGCGGGCGGCATGCTCGCACCCGAGGCGGCCCTCGACGGCATCGAGGAGTTCGTCCATCTCCTCCTGCACGGCCTCAAGCCACGCTGATCCCGGCCTCCAGGGTCACGTCGCACCCGTCGCCCGGCCATCGGCCCGTCAGCGACCGGTAAGCCCCGCACTTCCTTCAGTAAACCGGTGACAGACCGTCACCGGGGCACGCCACCCGGGGCCGTGAGGGCACGGGGGCCGGCCGAAGCAGAAGGGGCCGCGGCTCCCCAGCCGCGGCCCCTCGCCTTGCCGGGTAGCCTTCACCCCGGGAACACCGGCGCGACCACTCACCCGATCAGCCGTCAGAAACAGCCCACAAAGGTGAGAAAGGCCGCAAGAGGGCACAACGACGGAACCACACACCAGGTTCCGCTCCGGCCTCATTGCCCGGCGTGACCTGCCGTGATACACAGAGTGACCATACGATCCTTCGTACACCACCCGTCACCTCCCCTAGGGGCAGGAGCGAAAGGGTGGCAAGGTATTCGTACGAAACCCGCCAATCAATGACGCCAAGTCGACATCCGACAGCATCATTGTCGGCGAGAATGAGGCCTGACCTCTGCACGACCGCAGAGGGTGCGGAACTACCCAACAGGGGCGGTGACTTACATGCTCTTTGCGGCCGACAAGGGAGACATCAACACCATCATCGGCGGGATCGCTCCGGACTGGGGCCCCTTCGGCAGCCTGGGCAACGAGGCGAAGGTGATGATCGAGGTCGTGATGGCGGTGGCCATCCTGCTCTGCCTCGGCATCGCCATCTGGGGCGCCGCCAAGCAGCGCATCGGAGCGACCGCCCTGCGCGACACCTTCAGCGCGGAGCAGGGCAAGGGCCTCATCATCGCGGGTCTGACGGGAGTCTTCATCATCGGCTCACTCGGCACGCTGTTCACCATCGTGTACGGCATGGCCGTGTAGCCCGGGCACCGACCGCCCGGCCGGGCACGCCCGGTTCCCTCTCCATCCCACCCGCCCGTCGTGCCCACCGGCTGAGGTTGCGTTTCCCTGATGTCGAGTCACCACACCGCGCCCGCGCGGGAACCAGCACGGCTACCGTCGTACGAGGAGTATGAGAAGTACGACCGGTACGAAGTGTTTCCGCACGACGTGGAGGGGGCGTACGCGGCATGAGTCTCGGTGACGAGCACGAGTCCTCCGGCGGTTACGGCGGCACGGGCCAGACCCGCACCCGCCTGCCCGACTCCGGCGACGCCTTCGGCGACCCCCGCCGCCGCTCCTCCTCCCGCAGCCTGGTCACGGTGGTCGGCGTGGTGGTCCTCCTGATCGCCGCGATCGCCTTCGCGAACCGGGGGGACGGCGACCCGTCCTCTTCGACGGACGGTTCCTCGGGCAAGCCGGAGACGTCGGCGACGGCGCCCTCCGGCAAACGCCCCGTCACGGCCAAGTCCGCCGCCGGCATCCCGTCGGGCTTCGCCCAGGACCAGGAGGGCGCGGAGAGCGCGGCGGCGAACTACGCCGTCGTCCTCGTATCGGCCGACATCCTCAAGCCCGCACGGCGACCCGAGATCGTCCGCCAGGTGTTCGACGCCGGCAAGGTCCCCGAGCTGGAGAAGAACCTCGACCGGGTCTACAGCAAGGCGTTCCTTGAGAAGGTCGGCCTGGACGCGAACGGCGACGCCCCGAAGGGCAGCACCTACGTCTCCCGCACGATGCCGGTCGGCACCAAGGTCACCGACTTCTCGGGCAGCGCCGCCACCGTCGAGGTCTGGTGCACCGGCGTGTTCGGGATGACGGGGGAGGGCTCGCAGAACCCGGTCACCAACGACTGGTTCACCATGACCCTCCAACTGCGCTGGGCCGACGGTGACTGGAAGGTCGACAGCTTCTCCCAGAAGGAAGGCCCCGCGCCGGTCAACGGCGACAACAGGGTGTCGACATCGGAGGCCATCTCCAAGGCCGTCGAGGAGTTCGGAGGGTTCACGTATGCCCGGTAGCCCGCCCCGCGCAGTCAAGGTCGCCGCAACCCTCACCGCCGTGCAGACCGCCCTGGTCCTGTTCGCCACCCGGGCGGCAGCCGCTCCCACGCCCTCTCCCAGCCCCAGCCCCAGCAACGACAACTGCTCCCTGCTCTCCGGCCGGGCCCGGGAGATCTGCGAAGGCGACACCGGCAGCGGATCCGGCAGCGGCACCTCCCGCCTCGACCCCACCTCCACCCTCGACCCCCTCTCCTCCCTCGCCAAGGGCTGCGCCGACGCCGCCTCCTGGACCGTCGACAAGCTCAGCGAGGCCGTGAAGGAGACCGCCAACGTCGACTTCACCAACCCCAAGTTCCTCCAGCAGTACGCCGTCGTCTTCGCCGCCTCGACGATCCTCACGCTCCTGCTCTGGCTCCTGGCCGTCGCCAAGCGAGCCGTCCGCGGCGTACCCCTGGCCACCGCCCTCTCCGAAGCCATCGGCTTCCTGTGGCTCACGGTGCTGGCCTCCGCCTTCACCCCGCTGATCCTTTACACCGTCGTATCGGCCACCGACGGCATCACCGAGGTCCTCGCCAAAGCCACCGGCGACCAGACCGACGCGTTCTTCGGCACGTTCTCCGAGGCCCTCAAGAAGGGCGAGGACATCGGCGGCGGCCCGATCATGCTGATCGTCGTCTCCCTGGTCAGCATCCTCGCCGCC
Source organism: Streptomyces sp. SID5643 (assembly GCF_009872555.1). Classification (NCBI taxonomy): domain Bacteria; kingdom Bacillati; phylum Actinomycetota; class Actinomycetes; order Kitasatosporales; family Streptomycetaceae; genus Streptomyces; species Streptomyces sp. SID5643. The sequence goes on along the minus strand of NZ_WWIC01000331.1, from coordinate 15,098 downwards.
GGCGTCCTCTGGCTGGAGCTCGTCATCAGGGCCGCCCTGCTCTACGTCGGCGCCCTCCTCGGCACCGTCGTCTACGCCGGCCTCGTCGACAAGAACCTCTGGGGCCACGTCCGCCGCTGGGCCGGCATCATGATCGCGGTCATCCTCATCAAGCCGGTCATCGTCATCGTCCTCGGCCTCGCCGGCGCACTCTCCGCCGACGACGGCCCGAACGCCTTCTCCGCCGTCGTCTCCGGCCTCGCCATCATCCTGCTCGCCATCTTCGCCAGCGCGATGATCTACCGCTTCGTCCCCGGCTTCGGCGACGAGATCGCCGGCTCCCGCAACAACCGCCTCATGCAGGGCGCAGAAGGCAAGGCCGCGGCCGTCATCAGCTCCCCGGCCACCCTCGTCGCGCAGGGCATCAAGACCCACAGCTCCCGCGCCGACAACAACGGCGGAGGCGGCCAGTCCTCCGCCCCCCGCCCCGGCAACCCCGCCTCCGGCGGAGTCGCCGCGCACAGTGGGCGCACCTCGAACGGCGGCGGCGGATCTGTCCCCTCCGCCGCACCCGCCCCCCGTTCGAGCAGCCCCGTCAACACTCCCCACGCCAGCAACACCCGCAACAGCAGTACCAATCGCACGGGAGGTGAAGGGCGTTGACGACCGAGTCCCACGTGTCCCATCCGGTCACGCCCCGCCGGACATACCTGATCGGCCGCGCCCGGCCGAACGCCATCATCGGCCGCAACCGCGAGACCGGCGAGATCGCCCTGATCGTCGTGGGCGCGTTCCTCGGCATGATGTGCGGCCTCCTCGTCCCGGTGCTGTCCCTGCGCATCGTGCTGCTCGCCGGGTTCCCGATGCTGGCGCTGGCCGCGGTGTACGTGCCGTACAAGCACCGCACGTTCTACAGGTGGTTCGAGATCAACCGCAGCTACAAGCGGACCCTCAAGCAAGGCACCACCTACCGCTCCACCGCGATCGAGGCCGGCACCCGGCTGGACGGCAAGGAGATCGAGGTCGGCCCGCCCCCCGGCATCGGCCGCATCACCTGGCTGGCCGCCCCCTTCGGACCCGACGAGATCGCCGTGCTCCTGCACGCCGACCGCAAGACCGTCACCGCCGCCATCGAGATCGAGGGGCCCGGCGTCGGCCTGCGCGACAGCGAGGACCAGGAAGCCCTCGTCGACCGCTTCGGCACCCTGCTCAAGCACGTGGCCAACGGCGACGGCTTCGTCACCCGCCTCCAGATGCTGGCCCGCACCCTCCCGGCCGACCCGGACGCCCACGCCAAGGACGTCGCCGTCCGCGGCGACGACAAGGCTCTGCCGTGGCTCCAGGAGTCCTACGACCAGCTCCAGTCGATGGTGTCCACCAGCAGCGAGCAGCACCGCGCCTACCTCGTCGCCTGCATGCACTACACCCGCGACCTCGCCGCCGAGGCCAACGCCATGGCCCGCGCCGCCCGCGCCCACGGCGGCAAGGTCGACCGGGACGCCGGACTCGCTGTCGTGATGGCCCGCGAGCTCACCGACATCTGCTCGCGCCTCCAGGAAGCCGATATCCGCGTCCGCCAGCCCCTCGGTCAGGGACGGCTGGCCTCGCTGATCCACTCCATGTACGACCCGGACCACCCCATCGACCACATCCAGGCGATGACCAAGCGCAACGCCTGGCCGGCCGAGCTGGACGCCATGGAGCCCACTTACCTCCAGGCCAAGACCCGCGAGTCCTCCACCCGCGCCCCCTGGTGCCACGCCACGGCCTGGGTGAAGGAGTGGCCGATGACCCCCGTCGGCGTCAACTTCCTCGCCCCGCTCCTCGTCCACACCCCGGACGTCATCCGCACGGTCGCCGTCACCATGGACCTCGAACCCACCGAGGTCGCCATCGAGCGCATGCTGACGGAGAAGACCAACGACGAGGCCGAGGCGTCCCGCGCCGCCAAGATGAACCGCACCGTCGACCCGCGCGACATCGCCGCCCACTCCCGGCTCGACCAGCGCGGCGAGGACCTCGCCAGCGGCGCGGCCGGCGTCAACCTCGTCGGCTACATCACCGTCTCCTCCCGCAACCCCGACGCGCTCGCCCGCGACAAGCGCACGATAAGAGCGTCCGCGGGCAAGTCGTACCTCAAGCTGGAATGGTGCGACCGCGAGCACCACCGCGCCTTCGTGAACACCCTTCCCTTCGCCACCGGCATTCGGAGGTAGGACCTGATGCGGGACCCGCTGTCCGTCCTCACCGACGCCTTCACCTCCTTCCTCTTCGGGAAGGTCGAGACGACCAGGCTCCCGGTGCGCACGTCCACGGGCCAGGCCCAGGCGGTCTACCTCCCGACCGCCGCACCGGGCCTCGGCGACTCCGGCGTCATCATCGGCCGCGAGGTGTACTCCGGAAAGGGCTACATCTACGACCCCTTCCAGCTCTACGGCCAGCAGCTCCCCGCCCCGCACTGGCTGGTCCTCGGCGAGTCCGGCAACGGCAAGTCGGCGCTGGAGAAGACGTACGTCCTGCGCCAGCTCCGCTTCAAGGACCGCCAGGTCGTCGTCCTGGACGCCCAGGGCGAGGACGGCGTCGGCGAATGGAACCTCGTCGCGCAGGAGCTGGGCATAACTCCCATCCGCCTGGACCCGACAGCGGCCCTGGACATGGGCATCCGCCTCAACCCGCTCGACCCCGCGATCACGACGACGGGCCAGCTGGCCCTGCTCCGGACGATCATCGAGGTCGCCATGGGCCACGGCCTGGACGAACGCTCCGGCTTCGCCCTCAAGGTCGCCCACGCCTACGTCAACGAGACCATCGTCGACCGCCAGCCGGTCCTCACCGACATCGTCGAACAGCTGCGCCACCCCGAACCCGAGTCGGCCGAGGCGATGAACGTCGCCATAGACGACGTACGGGCCTGGGGCCTCGACGTCGCCCTGGTCCTGGACCGCCTCGTCGACGGTGACCTGCGCGGCATGTTCGACGGTCCGACGACGGTCGGCATCGACCTCGACGCCCCGCTCATCGTCTTCGACCTGTCCCACATCGACCGCAACTCCATCGCCATGCCCATCCTCATGGCGATCGTCGGCGTGTGGCTGGAGCACACCTGGATCCGCCCCGACCGGAAGAAGCGCATCTTCCTCGTCGAGGAGGCCTGGCACATCATCAACAGCCCCTTCGTCGCCCAGCTGTTCCAACGCCTGCTGAAGTTCGGCCGACGCCTGGGTCTGTCGTTCGTGGCGGTGGTCCACCACCTGTCGGACGTCGTCGACGGGGCAGCCGCCAAGGAGGCGGCGGCGATCCTCAAGATGGCCTCGACCAGGACGATCTACGCCCAGAAAGCCGACGAGGCGAGGGCGACCGGCCGCGTCCTGGGCCTGCCCCGCTGGGCGGTGGAGATCATCCCGACCCTCACCCCCGGCATCGCCGTCTGGGACGTCAACGGCAACGTCCAGGTCGTCAAACACCTCGTCACGGAGACCGAACGCCCCCTGGTCTTCACCGACCGCGCGATGACCGAGTCCTCCGCCGAACTCGCGGACGACGCCCTGCACGCCGCCGAACTGGAGGCGGAGGAACGGGCCGCGGCCTTCGTGGAGCACCACCTGGGCGACTCCGAATCGACGGTGGCGTAGGCGCAAGGGGAGGACCGCGTGAGACCGGACGACCGCCACACCCAGCGGGACGGCCAGGGAGGCATCCCCGACGGCCTGCTGGTCGGCATACTCGCGTTCCTCCTCGGCATGACCGTGCTGGTGTGGACGGCCACCGGCCTCGCCGCCCTGTTCGCCCACGGCTCCTGGCCGTCCGGCCTCACCTTCGCCCACACGCCCCTGGCCATGCGCGAACTCGTCGCCCAGCCCCACGACATCCCCGACGCCTGGCCCGGCACACCCCCCGGCGAACTCTCCGGCTACGGCCTTTTCTGGGGCCTGTTCATCGGCCAGCTGATGATCCTGGTCGTCCTGACGGTGTTCGTGATGGGCACGCTGGCCCGGTGGCGGGCGGTCCGCGCGAGACGCCGGGAGGAGAGGATCCTGGCGGCGGAGGAGCGGACGGTGTCCGGCACACCGGCCCGGCGAGCCACCGCGTACGCGGCACACGAACCCGTGCAGCACGAGGTCACGCCCCCGGCGCAGCACCACGGCCCCGCATCGACGCAACACGAGGTCCCGAGCCCGGCACAGCACGAGGTCCCGACACCTCGCCGCTCGCCCTCCGGCCCCGCGAACCCCCTGGACTCCACGACGAGCCTCCTGGACTCCACGACGAGCCCCGCCGGCTCCCCACAGCCGGGGATGGTCCCCGCGACTGCGGCATCCCTGTTCGGACAGGGACGGGTGGGCGGGTGGGAGAAGATCCTCGTAGCCCCGAGGGAAGCCCGCCAGGCCACCGCCACCCAGGCCGTACGCGACGCGGAAGGTCCCGCCCTCGTCGTCACCTCGAACCCCGCCCTCTGGCAGGAGACCAAGGACGCCAGAGCCAAACTGGGCCCCACGCACCTCTACGACCCCCTCCACCTCTGCGACACCCCCTCCCGGCTCCACTGGTCCCCCACAGCCGGCTGCGAGGACAAGGCGACGGCAACCACGAGGGCCACCGCCCTCCTCACCCCCGTCCGCCCCACCGCCAAACTCGACCAGGCCCTCAGCGACACCGCCGAGATACTCCTGCGGAGCTACCTGCACGCCGCGGCGATCGACGGCCGCACCATCCGCCACGTCCACCGCTGGTCCCAGGGCACCCAGATCCAGGACGCCGTACGCATCCTGCGCACCAACCCCAAGGCCGCCCCCGGCTCAGCGGGCGAACTCGAAGGCGCCCTCACGGCCCACCCCGAACGCCGCGACATGGCCCAGCAGCTGACGACCCGTGCCCTGGCCGCCCTCTCCACGGTCAACATCCGCGAGGCCTGCACTCCCAACCGAACTGATGCACTCGCCTTGGATTCCTTCGTCCACGAAGGGGGCACGCTTTATGTGGTGGGGGAATCCATCGAGGACCCCAGGACGAACCCGGGCGCGATGCCCCTCCTGACGGCCCTCGTCTCCAGCGTGGTCGAGCGCGGCCGGCACATGGCCGAACGGTCATCGGCCGGTCGCCTCGACCCACCAATGACGCTCGTCCTGGACGACGTCGCGGCCGTGGCCCCGCTTCCCCAGCTTCCGGAGCTGCTGGCCACCGGAGCGGACCGGGGCATGCCGACCCTGGCCCTGCTCCGGTCCCGCGAACAGGGCCGCGCCCGCTGGCCGCACGACGAACTGCCCGTCTAGGCGCCGTCACTCCCGCTCGAGCACGAACTCCAGCTCCAGCTCCCCGGCGTCCCCCAACGGCACCGTCACCCCGCTCGGCAGGAACCCCACCCGCCGGTAGAAGCGCTGCGCCCGCCCGTTCTCCTCGTGCACGATGAGCCGGACCCGCTCAAGACCCCGCCCCCACGACCACTCCAGGGCCGCGTCGAACAGCACCTCGGTCAGCCCGCTCCCGCGCTCCTCGGGCCGTACGAACACGCCGACCACATGCCCCTGCTTCCGCTCCACCGGAAACCCGGCCCAGTCCGTCGTCCCGGGCTCCTCCACCAGCACGGTCAGCGTCGCCACCCACCGGCCGTCCGGCCCCTCGGCGATGATCTGCTGCGCCTTGTCCGCCCCTTCGGCAACCCCCGCGGTCCGCTTCTTCCAGAAGGCGTCCGGCCGGGCCACCGCCTCCTCGTACGTCTCCAGGAAGGCCAGGTGCGCCACCGGGTCGCGCAGCGCCACGAGCCGCAACTCCTTCGCCGCAGGCCACTCATCAGCACGGACGGACCGGATCACATAGCTCATGCGGCCACGGTAGTACCCCGGTACGACGCCCCTCACCCCGATTACCCCGCCGGTCCGACGCCCGCCGCCCCCGCACGCACGAGCATCGAACCATGCTGACGGCACACGAACTCACCAAACGCTACGGCGACCGGACGGTCGTCACGGACCTGTCCTTCAGCGTCCGCCCCGGCACCGTCACGGGCTTCCTCGGCCCGAACGGCGCCGGCAAGTCCACGACCATGCGGATGCTCCTCGGCCTCGACGCCCCCACCCGCGGCCACGCCACCGTCGGCGGACGCTCCTATGCCGCCCACCCCGCACCCCTCACCGAGGTCGGCGCCCTGCTGGAAGCCCGCTCGGTCCACCCCGGCCGCACCGCCTATCACCACCTGCGCGCCCTCGCCCACACCCACGGCATCCCCCGCAGCCGCGTCGAACACGTCCTCGGCCTCACCGGCCTGACCGACGTGGCGCACCGCCGCGTCAAGGGCTTCTCCCTCGGCATGGGACAACGCCTCGGCATCGCCGCCGCCCTCCTGGGCGACCCGGCCACGCTCATCCTCGACGAGCCGGTCAACGGCCTCGACCCGGAGGGCGTCCTGTGGATCCGCAACCTGCTCAAGTCCCTCGCCGCGGAGGGCCGCACCGTCCTCGTCTCCTCCCACCTGATGAGCGAGATGGCCCTCACCGCCGACCACCTGGTCATCATCGGCCGCGGCCGCCTCCTCGCCGACACCACGGTCACCGACTTCGTCCGCGACTCCGGCGCCGGCACCACCAAGGTCGTCACCCCGGACGCCACCGCCCTCGCAGACCTCCTGGCCACCCCCGGTGTCGACATCACCACCGACAGCCCCGGCATCCTCCACATCCGCGGCACGGACGCCCGGCACATCGGCCGCACCGCGGCCGCCCACGGCATCCCCCTCTACGAGCTGACCCCGGGCGCTGCCTCCCTGGAGGAGGCCTTCATGGACCTCACCCGCGACACGCTGGAGTACCCGGCGACCCTGGAAGGAGCAGCGGCATGACCACGACGACCCTCCCCTACCGCGTGACCCCCGCCCGCGTCCTGCGCTCCGAGTGGCACAAGCTCTGGACCCTGCGCTCCACCTGGATCACCCTCGCCGTCACGAGCCTCCTGACCGCCGCGATGGGCGCGGGCCTCGGCGCCGCCTACGACGGCTCCGGCGAAGGCGGCATGGACCCCGTCATGTTCACCCTGCTCGGCACCCAGTTCGCCACGATCAACCTCGGCGTCCTGGGCATCCTGGCCACCGCCGGCGAGTACTCCACCGGCCAGATCCGCGCCACGATCACCGCGGTCCCCCGACGCCTGCCCGTCCTGTGGTCCAAAGCCGCCGTCCTGGCCGCGGTCGCCCTCCCCCTCACCCTGGCGACGAACCTCCTCACCTTCCCCTTGGCCCAGGCCTTCCTCGACGGCACCGACCTCTCCGCCTCCCTCGGCGACCCGGGCGTCCTGCGCGCCCTCGCGGGCAACGCCGCCGGCCTCACCCTGCTCGCCGTCCTCGCCCTCGCCATCGGCGCCCTGCTCCGCTCGGTCCCCACGGCCATCGGCGCCTTCATCGGCCTCGTCATGATCCTCCCGGAGATCCTGGCCATGCTTCCGTACGCCTTCGTCGACGACGCCGTCCGCCACTTCCCCGGCAAGGCCCTCGAAGCTCTCACCACGGCCCAGCCCCAGCCCGGAGCCGCCTCCCCGGGCGCCTCCCTGCTGGCCATGCTCCTGTGGACGACGGCCGTCCTCACGGTGGCCGCGGTGGTCCTGCGCCGCAAAGACGTATGACGCCCGGCACCGAACCCCTCACGATGGTCCCCGTGACGGAAAACCGGGCGCCGGAGCCCCTCACCGCATACGCCCAGCGCCTCACCCACAGGATGCGTGCCTTCGACCGGCGCCACCCGCTGCTGTGGGACCTCCACTTCACCGGCTTCTGGGTCACCGCCGCCCTGATCGACTACGCGGGCGGCGGCTGGCGCAACAACGCCCATCACCTCGGCGTCCCCGGCTGGCTCCTCCTGACCCTGAGCCTCGGCCTGTCGGCCCCGCTCCTGTGGCGCCGCACCCACCCCGGCACGGCACTGGCCGCCATGGCCCCCTTCGCCCTCGTCAACGCCTGGACCGGCGCCGCCCTCCAGGCCGCCCTGCTCCAACTCGTCCTCATCTACCACCTGGCCCTGCGCCGCCCGCTGCGCAACCTGTGGTGGGCGACGGCCCTGGTGATGACGCCGGTCCTCGTGTCGGCCCTCCGCCACGGTGAGGGCACCTGGGACCAGCAGATCGGTTCCCACCTGATGTCCATCACCGTGGCCGCCCTCATCGGTGCCACGGTCCGCGCCCGCCGCGACCACACCGAGGCCCTGGAGGACCGCGCCCGCCGCCTGGAGACCGAACGCGACCAGCAGGCCCAGCTCGCCGCCGCCGCCGAACGCGCCCGCATCGCCCGCGAGATGCACGACATCATCGGCCACAACCTCTCCGTCATCACCGGCCTCGCCGACGGCGGCCGGTACGCGGCCGCCAAGTCACCCGAGCGCGCGGCCCAGGCCCTCGACGCCATCGCCACCAGCAGCCGCCAAGCCCTCACCGAGCTCCGCCGCCTCCTCGACGTCCTGCGCGAGGAAGAGCGGCACCAGGCCGACCTGACTCCCCAGCCGGGCCTCACCGACCTCGACCGGCTTCTCGACGGCGTACGCTCCGCCGGCCTCCCCGTCAGCACCACCACCCACGGCGTCCCCACCCTCCCCCCGGGCCGCCAACTCACCGTCTACCGCGTCATCCAGGAAGCCCTCACCAACACCCTCAAGCACGGCGGCCCCCACGCCACCGCACAGATAGAGCTCTCCTACGAGAAGAAGGCCGCAGTCACCGTCACGATCACGGACACCGGCAAGGGCAGCGCCATCGACGGGAGCTCACGGAACGGACGCGGCCTCCCCGGAATGCGCGAGCGAACCGCCCTGTACGGCGGCACACTTGAGGCCGGCCCCCGCCCCCACCCGGAGCAGGGCTGGCGCGTCCGCCTACGTCTCCCGGAGGAATCCCCGCAGTGACCACGGTCCTCATAGCCGACGATCAGCCCCTCCAGCGCTTCGGATCCCGCATGCTGCTGGAGAGCCAGGACGACATGACGGTCGTGGGCGAGGCGGCGAACGGCAGCGAAGCGGTCCGCATGGCGGCCGAGCTCCATCCCGACGTCGTCCTCATGGACATCCGCATGCCCGGCCTCGACGGCATCGAGGCGACCCGCCGCATCACCGCCGCCGGCGACCGCACCCGCATCCTGATCGTCACCACCTTCGACCTGGACGAGTACGCCTACGCCGGGCTCAGAGCAGGCGCCTCCGGCTTCCTCGTCAAGGACGCCCAGCCCGAGGAACTCCTCGCCGGCATCCGCGCGGTGGCCACGGGAGACGCGGTGGTAGCCCCCAGTCTGACCCGCCGCCTCCTGGACGCCTACGTCCACCATTTGCCGGCCGGTCCCTCGTCGGAAGCCCTGCCCCAGGACGACCCGCGTCTCGCTTCCCTGACGGACCGGGAACGCGAAATCCTCACGGTCATCGGCAAGGGCTGGACCAACACGGAAATAGCCACGCGCCTCCACCTGGCCGAGTCGACGGTGAAGACCCATGTGGGCCGTATTCTCGCCAAGACCGGCTCCCGCGACCGCATTCAGGCGGTCATCCTGGCGTACGACACCAAGCTGGTCCAGACGTCCTGAATCTCTGAAACGCTCTGAAACGCTCTGAAACGCTCTGAAACGCAGAAAACCCCCGCATCCGAAGATGCGGGGGTTTTCCAGAAGAATTGTTCGGCGGCGTCCTACTCTCCCACAGGGTCCCCCCTGCAGTACCATCGGCGCTGTAAGGCTTAGCTTCCGGGTTCGGAATGTAACCGGGCGTTTCCCCTACGCTATAACCACCGAAACACTATGAAACTGTGAACCGCCGCACCACGTGTGGCACGTGGGGCTGTTCGTGGTTTCAGAACCAACACAGTGGACGCGAGCAACTGAGGACAAGCCCTCGGCCTATTAGTACCGGTCAACTCCACACGTTACCGTGCTTCCATATCCGGCCTATCAACCCAGTCGTCTACTGGGAGCCTTACCCTCTCAAGGAGGTGGGAATACTCATCTCGAAGCAGGCTTCCCGCTTAGATGCTTTCAGCGGTTATCCCTCCCGAACGTAGCCAACCAGCCATGCCCTTGGCAGAACAACTGGCACACCAGAGGTTCGTCCGTCCCGGTCCTCTCGTACTAGGGACAGCCCTTCTCAATATTCCTACGCGCACAGCGGATAGGGACCGAACTGTCTCACGACGTTCTAAACCCAGCTCGCGTACCGCTTTAATGGGCGAACAGCCCAACCCTTGGGACCGACTCCAGCCCCAGGATGCGACGAGCCGACATCGAGGTGCCAAACCATCCCGTCGATATGGACTCTTGGGGAAGATCAGCCTGTTATCCCCGGGGTACCTTTTATCCGTTGAGCGACGGCGCTTCCACAAGCCACCGCCGGATCACTAGTCCCGACTTTCGTCCCTGCTCGACCCGTCGGTCTCACAGTCAAGCTCCCTTGTGCACTTACACTCAACACCTGATTGCCAACCAGGCTGAGGGAACCTTTGGGCGCCTCCGTTACTCTTTAGGAGGCAACCGCCCCAGTTAAACTACCCATCAGACACTGTCCCTGATCCGGATCACGGACCCAGGTTAGACATCCAGCACGACCAGACTGGTATTTCAACGACGACTCCCCCTGAACTGGCGTCCAGAGTTCAAAGTCTCCCAGCTATCCTACACAAGCCGAACCGAACACCAATATCAAACTGTAGTAAAGGTCCCGGGGTCTTTCCGTCCTGCTGCGCGAAACGAGCATCTTTACTCGTAGTGCAATTTCACCGGGCCTATGGTTGAGACAGTCGAGAAGTCGTTACGCCATTCGTGCAGGTCGGAACTTACCCGACAAGGAATTTCGCTACCTTAGGATGGTTATAGTTACCACCGCCGTTTACTGGCGCTTAAGTTCTCAGCTTCGCCCAGACGAATCTGAGCTAACCGGTCCCCTTAACGTTCCAGCACCGGGCAGGCGTCAGTCCGTATACATCGCCTTACGGCTTCGCACGGACCTGTGTTTTTAGTAAACAGTCGCTTCTCGCTGGTCTCTGCGGCCACCCCCAGCTCAGGAGGAAAACTCCATCACCGGGTGTGGCCCCCCTTCTCCCGAAGTTACGGGGGCATTTTGCCGAGTTCCTTAACCATAGTTCACCCGAACGCCTCGGTATTCTCTACCTGACCACCTGAGTCGGTTTAGGGTACGGGCCGCCATGAAACTCGCTAGAGGCTTTTCTCGACAGCATAGGATCATCCACTTCACCACAATCGGCTCGGCATCAGGTCTCACCCTGTATGAGTGGCGGATTTGCCTACCACTCGGGCTACACCCTTACCCCGGGACAACCACCGCCCGGGATGGACTACCTTCCTGCGTCACCCCATCACTCACCTACTAACCGCTTGGTTCAGCGGCTCCACCACTCCCCTTTGCCCGAAGGCTCCGGGGCGGCTTCACGGCCTTAGCATCACGATGCTCGATGTTTGACGCTTCACAGCGGGTACCGGAATATCAACCGGTTATCCATCGACTACGCCTGTCGGCCTCGCCTTAGGTCCCGACTTACCCTGGGCAGATCAGCTTGACCCAGGAACCCTTAGTCAATCGGCGCACACGTTTCTCACGTGTGAATCGCTACTCATGCCTGCATTCTCACTCGTGAACCGTCCACAACTACCTTCCGGTGCTGCTTCACCCGGCACACGACGCTCCCCTACCCATCCACACAGGCGTTGGCCCTATTGTGTGAATGACACGACTTCGGCGGTACGCTTGAGCCCCGCTACATTGTCGGCGCGGAATCACTAGACCAGTGAGCTATTACGCACTCTTTCAAGGGTGGCTGCTTCTAAGCCAACCTCCTGGTTGTCTCTGCGACTCCACATCCTTTCCCACTTAGCGTACGCTTAGGGGCCTTAGTCGATGCTCTGGGCTGTTTCCCTCTCGACCATGGAGCTTATCCCCCACAGTCTCACTGCCGCGCTCTCACTTACCGGCATTCGGAGTTTGGCTAAGGTCAGTAACCCGGTAGGGCCCATCGCCTATCCAGTGCTCTACCTCCGGCAAGAAACACACGACGCTGCACCTAAATGCATTTCGGGGAGAACCAGCTATCACGGAGTTTGATTGGCCTTTCACCCCTAACCACAGGTCATCCCCCAGGTTTTCAACCCTGGTGGGTTCGGTCCTCCACGAAGTCTTACCTCCGCTTCAACCTGCCCATGGCTAGATCACTCCGCTTCGGGTCTTGAGCGTGCTACTCAAACGCCCTATTCGGACTCGCTTTCGCTACGGCTTCCCCACACGGGTTAACCTCGCAACACACCGCAAACTCGCAGGCTCATTCTTCAAAAGGCACGCAGTCACGAGAACAAGGCAAGCCTTGCTCCGACGCTCCCACGGCTTGTAGGCACACGGTTTCAGGTACTATTTCACTCCCCTCCCGGGGTACTTTTCACCATTCCCTCACGGTACTATCCGCTATCGGTCACCAGGGAATATTTAGGCTTAGCGGGTGGTCCCGCCAGATTCACACGGGATTTCTCGGGCCCCGTGCTACTTGGGTGTCTCTCAAACGAGCCGCTGACGTTTCGACTACGGGGGTCTTACCCTCTACGCCGGACCTTTCGCATGTCCTTCGCCTACATCAACGGTTTCTGACTCGTCCCACGGCCGGCAGA
>NZ_WWIC01000330.1:0-7021 GCF_009872555.1 Streptomyces sp. SID5643 | reverse complement strand
CGCCGGGCTGCCGGTCATGCTGACCGCTACGCCGGGCTGCCGGTCATGCTGACCGCCGCGCCGGGCTGCCGGTCATGCTGACCGCTACGCCGGGCCGCCGGTCACGCCGAACGCCCGCCGGCACTGCGTGAGGAGCTCCCGCACCGCGGGGCTCCGCCCGCTCCGCCAGACCAGGGCGAGCAGCGCCGGTGTCCGGACGTCGTCGATGGTGCGGACGACGACCCCCTCGCCCCGGCCCGCGGCCATCGACTCGCTGAGGACGGCGACGCCGAGCCCGCGGGCCGCGAGGTCCACGACGGCGTCCGCGGCGCCGGCCTGCAACGCGATCCGGGGCCGCAGGTCCCGCGCGGCGCAGGCCCCGTCGAAGACGGTCCGCAGGCCGGTCCCCGGAGGCATGCAGACGATCGGATGGGCGGCGACGTCCCTCAGCACCACCCGCCTCCGCGACGCCAGGGGATGACCGTCCGGAACCACCACGACGAGCCGCTCGCTGATGATCGTCAGGGCCTCCAGCCCTGCGGGGGCGGCGGCCGTCCCGACGAGGGCCACGTCGACCGTGCCGAGGCGGGCCGCCTCGACGAGCCGGTCCGAGTTGTCCTCCAGCAGGGAGATCTCCACCCCCGGATGGGCGCGGTGGAACGCGGCGAGGGCGTCGAAGAGGGGCGTGACGGTGCAGCCGATGACCATGCCGACCACGAGCGTCCCCCGGATCAGGCCGGTCACCTCACCCACCGCCTGGCCGACGGCCCCGGCCGCGTTGAGCGTCGCCCGGGCGTGGTCGAGCGCCGCCCTGCCCGCGTCGGTGAGCGTCACGGTGCGCGCGGTCCGGTCGAAGAGCTCGGCGCCGAGCTCCCGCTCCAACTGGCGGATCTGGGCGCTGACTCCGGACTGGCTGATGTGCACCCGCTCGGCGGCCCGGGTGAAGTTCCGCTCCTCGGCGACCGCGACGAAGTACTCCAGCTGCCTCAGTTCCATGACTGCTGATTCTAGTTCCCATCAGATCCATCCGTTGGACTTCTGATCACCCCCAAGTGAGGCTGGAGGTACCGAGGAAGCCCGATCTCAGGAGGACCCCGTGCCGGAGTACGAGAAGGCCATGCGCCCCGAGGACATCACCCGCCTGTTCGTCGAACGCTCCAACGCCGGCGACGCGGCCGGAGTCGCCGCTCTGTACGCCGAGGACGCGGTCCTGGCCTACCCGCCCGGCCGGCGCACGGTGGGCCGCGAAGCGATCCGCACCCTCTGGGAGAAGGTCCTGGCCGACCGCCCCCGCTTCGAACCGGAAGAGCCCCTGCCGACCCTGGTCCACGGCGACATCGCCCTCACCTCCACCCCGCCGAAGGACGGGGCGGGGGCCCGGGCGCAGGTGGTCCGCAGGCAGGCGGACGGAAGCTGGCTGCGGGTGCTGGACCAGCCGGAGTTCGTCCCGCCGGCCCGTTGACCCGACACCGCAGGTGCGGGACACGACAGCGCCCCCGCCCGCCATCGGCATCGATGACGGGCGGGGGCACGGACAGCGGGCCGGGCGGGACGTGAAGCGTCAGCCGCCGGTCACCTCAGTGACCCTCCAGCGCTGGTTGGAGCCGGAGTTCGGCTGCCAGACGCCCACAGAGGCGCCGTCGTTGGTGGACTGGCCCCCGACGTCCGGGAGTTGACCGGTGGCCGCGTTCACGAGCGTCCAGGTGCCGTCGCCGGTCGTGGACGCGATCCACTGCGCGGCGGCGTCGCGCCGGCCCTCGTCGGGTTCGGCGACCAGGGCGCCGTCACGGACGGCCAGGCGCTTGTCCGCGCCGGTCTCGGTGAGGACGTAGCGCTTGCGGTTGTCCTCACCGCGGATCTGCTCGACCCGCCACTGCTGACCGCTGGGGTCGGACGCGTTCGGGGTCTTGATGACCAGACCCGTGCCGTTGCCGGCGATGGTGAGGTCCTTGCCGCTCTGGACGCCGGTCAGGCGGTAGGTGTGACCCTTGCGCAGCTCGGCCGCGTCCTTCGCGACGCCGGAGACTCCCTTGACGAGGAAGGACGTCACCGACTGGGCGGGCACCGTGAGGGTGGCCTGCCGGCCGGACACGCGGACCGGCTTCTGCTTCTCCAGCTTGCCGTCGGCGCTGGTCACGACCGGGGTGACCGTGGCGCGGGAGGAGACCCGGCCGAACTTCGACAGGTCGAGCGTGACCTCGCGCGCCTCGGTTCCGCTGTTGACGTGGACGACGGTCGCCGCGTCGCCCTTGCGGGAGACGGACGCGGTGCTGGACGTGTCGTTCGTCTTGATCAGCCGGTCGCCGGGCTTGATGAAGTGCGTGAAGTTGCGGGCCGTGTCGAACTTGGTGTTGGTGTAGATCGGGCAGGACTTCAGGGTGTCCTTCGAGGTGCAGCTGAACGGGAGCTGGATCTCACCCCAGTTGCCGCCCTTGGCGGACTCGCCGCCCGGCTTCATGTTGTCGTAGTCCTCGACGGGCTGCCAGAACACCCAGGCCTTGGGCTCCAGTTCACGCAGGTCGTCGACGATGCGCTGGGCGAGGCCCAGGCCCGGGCGCATGTCCGTGAAGCTCTGGCCGTCGCCCCAGTCGCCCTCGACCTCGCTCATCCACAGCGGCTTGTCGGCGGCCTTGGCCAGGTCGCGGACGGTGGTGCGCTGGCCGGTGCCGTAGGTGTGGACGTTCATCTGGGCGACGAGGTCGCGGACCTCCTGGGGGTAGGAGTTCCAGTTCGTCGCGAAGGTGCCGGGGTTGGTCTCGTCCATCGCGGATATCTCCGCCTTCGAACGGGACTTGTCCAGGACCGGGGCCAGCGCGCGGAGCACCTTCTGCTGGAGCTCGGGCCCGATGTGGGCGCCCTCCTGGCGTCCGCCGGTCGGCTCGCCGTCCGGGCCGAGCCTGGTGCCCCAGTAGTCGGTGTTCGGCTCGTTGAAGGGGTCGAGGGTGTCGACCTTGATGCCGTGCGCCTTCTCGAGACGCTCGGTCGCGCCCACCAGGTACTTGGCGAAGTCCTCGACCGACTCCGGCTTCAGCTGGTCCTTGCCCGCGTCGAAGTTGCCGGAGACGTAGCCGCTCACGGTCATGAACCAGGGCGGGGAGTTGCTGAAGGTCTCCCAGTGGGTGATGTCCTTCTTGATGCGGTCGACCCACCAGCGCTGCGTCTTGTCGGCGTTCTTGTTCCAGTCCGCGGGGTCGTCCGCGTCCCACCAGTCGACGTCCTCGCGGGTGGTGCCCGCCGGGGCCTTCCACCAGCCCTCGACGGCGCCGCCGGCCCGCAGGTAGTCCTTGACGTCGGGGGCGTTGCCGCCGCCGATGTTGTAGCGGGCGATGTTCAGGTTGAGACCGTCGTCGCCGAAGAGGAGCTTGTAGAGCTTCTCGCGGACCGCGGGCGGGTAGTCGCCGGTGGCGTTGGCGAACCAGACCAGGCTGGTGCCCCAGCCCTCGAACTTCTCTCCCGCGTAGGAGGGGTCGGGCCGGACGGTGACGCCGGCGGCCGCCGCCTGGGCCGGCTCGGCGTGCGCGGCGGGCAGGGTCGTCGTGGCCAGGAGGGTTCCGGTCGCCACGGCGGTGACGCCGATGGCCCCGAGGAGCCTTCTCTTACGGGTGCGGTGTGCCATCTCGAGTACTCCAGCTCGTGCGACCGGTGCGGGGCTTCTGGTGCGGTTCGGTGCTTTCTCGTACGATTTCGACTAGGCAATGTTTACGTAAACATCCACTGGCGGGATGTCTACACTGTCCGAATCTCAGGGGTCAAGGACTCGTTCCGGACCGAAAATTGCGCCGGGTGTGCGGCGAGGGGAACGAGGGGCAGGGTGGGCACCGTGGGCGGGGAGAGCGAACCGGGGGGCGCGAGCCGTACGAGAAGGCGTGCGGCCCGGCCCCGCCAGGGCGCGTCCATGGCGGACGTCGCCCGGCTCGCCGGGGTCTCCTCCCAGACCGTCTCCCGCGTGTCGAACGGCTTCCCGGGCGTCACCGAGGACACCCGTGCGCAGGTCCTGGCCGCCATGCGGGAGCTGGGCTACCGCCCCAACAGCGCGGCCCGGGCGCTGCGCCGGGGCGAGTTCCGCACCCTCGGTGTGATCACCTTCTCCCTGTCCACCATGGGCAACATCCGCACCCTGGAGGCCATCGCCACCTCCGCCGCCGAGCACGGGTACGCCGTCACCCTGCTGCCGGTGGCCGTCCCGACCCAGGACGAGGTGAACGGCGCCTTCTCCCGGCTGGGCGAGCTCGCCGTCGACGCCGTCATCGTCATCATGGAGATCCACCTGCTCGACGCGGCGACGGTCTCCCTGCCGCCCGGTGTGCAGGTCGTGGTGGCCGATTCCGACGCCGGTGACCGCTACACCGTCGTCGACACCGACCAGGCGGGCGGCGCCCGGGACGCCGTACGGCACCTGCTGGACCTCGGCCACGACACGGTGTGGCATCTGGCCGGTCCCGAGGGCTCCTTCGCCGCCCAGCGCCGCGCCAACGCCTGGCGCAGCACCCTCACCGGGGCGGGCCGCACCCCGCCGCCCCTGGTCCGCGGCGACTGGTCGGCCGCCTCCGGCTACCGGGCGGGCCTGCTCCTCGCCGACGAGCCCGAGTGCACGGCGGTCTTCGCGGCCAACGACCAGATGGCCCTGGGCCTGCTCCGCGCCCTGCACGAACGCGGGCGCCGCGTCCCCGGCGACATCAGCGTCGTCGGCTTCGACGACATCCCCGAGTCCGCGTCCTTCCTCCCGCCGCTCACCACCATCCACCAGGACTTCGCCGAGGTGGGGCGGCTGTGCGTGGAGGGGGTGCTCAGCAAGATGCGGCAGGACGGGGTGGACCACGGGACGACGACGCTGGTGCCGACGCGGCTGGTGCGACGGGCGAGTACGGCGGCGCCACCGCCCGGACGGTGAGGCGACGACACCCAGCCGGGGTCGGCGGTGAGCACCGCCCTCAGCCTTCGGCGGCGGTCAAGGCGCCGTCTTGGCGAACACGGCCGCCGTGTCGGCGTGCGCTCCAGCCACCCCGCACGCAACCCCCGGGGTGGCGTGGCCGTCCTGCTGGGGCCCAGGCTCGCCCCGGCGAGGGAGGGGTGCGGACAGGCTGGTCGCCGACCAGGTGCGGGTGCCCAACGGCATCACCGGCATCGGGGCCGGTCCCAGGACCGGCCCCGGCCACGCCGCGGCCCCGGACGGCTCCCCGCTCCTGTCGTCGAACGGGGAGGGCATGGTGCGCTGCGGCCGGCGCCGAGCCCCGTAGGACCCGGCGGCCGGTTCAGCGGCGGCGGCCCCGGGACGGCCTGCTCCGCCGCCCGTTCGAGGCGGCACCCGTGCGCGCCGCGGGCTTCTCGGCGGGCGGCGGGGTGAGGACGACGGGCACGCCCGAGGGCTCCTGCGCCCCGGTGATGCGGCTCAGTTCGTCCTCGTCGGAGCGGACCCGGGTGATCTGCGGGGTGATCCCGGCGTCGGACATCAGCCGGGTCATCTCGCGCCGCTGGTGGGGCAGGACCAGCGTGACGACGGTGCCGGACTCGCCGGCCCGCGCGGTACGGCCGCCGCGGTGCAGGTAGTCCTTGTGGTCGCCGGGCGGGTCCACGTTGACGACGAGGTCGAGGTTGTCGACGTGGATGCCGCGGGCGGCGACGTTGGTGGCCACCAGGACCGAGACCTGGCCGTCCTTGAAGCGGGCCAGGGTCTTGGTCCGCTGCGACTGGGACTTGCCGCCGTGCAGGGCCATGGCGCGCACCCCGACGGCCAGCAGCTTCTTGGCGAGCCGGTCGGCGGCGTGCTTGGTGTCCAGGAACATGATCACGCGTCCGTCGCGGGCGGCGATCCGGGTCGTGGTGGCGTGCTTGTCGTCGTCCTCCACGTGCAGCAGGTGGTGCTCCATCGTGGTGACGGCGCCCGCGGACGGGTCGACGGAGTGGACCACGGGGTCGTGCAGGTAGGTGCGGACCAGCCGGTCGACGTTGCGGTCCAGGGTGGCCGAGAACAGCATCCGCTGCCCGCCGGGCCGCACCTGGTCGAGCAGCGCGGTGACCTGCGGCATGAAGCCCATGTCGGTCATCTGGTCGGCCTCGTCGAGGACCGTGATGCCCACGTGGTCCAGTCGGCAGTCACCCCGGTCTATGAGGTCCTTGAGCCGGCCGGGCGTGGCGACGACGACCTCGGCGCCGGTGCGCAGCGCGTTCGCCTGCCGGCCGATCGGCAGGCCGCCGACCACCGTGGCGAGCCGCAGCCGCAGCGCGCGGGCGAACGGGGTGAGGGCGTCGGTGACCTGCTGGGCCAGCTCACGGGTGGGCACCAGGACGAGAGCCAGGGGCTGCCGGGTCTCGGCCCGCTGCCCGTCGACGCGGGCCAGCAGAGCGAGCCCGAAGGCGAGGGTCTTGCCCGAGCCGGTGCGGCCGCGGCCGAGGACGTCCCGGCCGGCCAGCGAGTTGGGCAGCGTCGCCGCCTGGATCGGGAACGGCGCGGTCAGGCCCTCGGCGCGCAGCGCGGCCTTGAGCCGCTCGGGCAGGTCGAGGTCGTCGAACGCCTCGACGGCGGGCAGCGCCGGGGTGACGGTGGCGGGCGGTGCGAACTCCTGGCTGGGAGCGGGACGGCGCCCTCCGCGTCCGCCGCCCGCGGAGCGGCCGGCGTTGCCGGCGCCGCCGGACTTGCGGGGCCGGTGCCCGTTGCCGCGGGAATGGGGAGAGCCGTTGTTCTTACGAGCGGTGCGGTCCATGCGGAACCTTCCTCGATGCGGCACGCGTCGAGGAATGCGCGGCGGCGCCGAAGGGCCGCTGGATTCGCAAGAGTTGAGCCGGAGAAGTGCAAAACGAGCCGGGGCCCGCACCGCGAGGGTGCGGGCCCCGGTTCAGGGCGTTCGCGTACGCGTCAGGCGGGAACGATGTTCTCGGCCTGCGGGCCCTTCTGGCCCTGCGTGACGTCGAAGGTGACCTTCTGGCCTTCCTGGAGCTCACGGAAGCCAGAGGTGGCGATGTTCGAGTAGTGGGCGAAGACGTCCGGGCCGCCACCCTCCTGCTCGATGAAGCCGAAGCCCTTTTCCGAGTTGAACCACTTCAC
>NZ_WWIC01000329.1:0-7997 GCF_009872555.1 Streptomyces sp. SID5643 | reverse complement strand
GCGCGAACAACCACGGACGGCCCGCAGCCGCCCACCGAGAACACCCCCTACGGCGAAGCGGCACCGGCATCCCGCGAAGCGGACGCGTGGCCCTACTCGGGCACGGTGAAGTAGCGGGCGAAGGCGGGTACGACCTCGGCTTCGCCGACCTTGCCGTCACCATCCGCGTCGAGCGCGGCGGCGGCCGGCCCGGCGGCGTCCTCGGGAACACCGAGGCACTTCAGGACGCGGCCCGCCTCCTCGACCGTCGCGGCGCCGTCCCCGTCGGTGTCGGCGACGTCGAGGGCCGCATGCAGGAAGGGACGGGCGATCTCGGCGAACCGGTCGGGGTTGTCACGCAGGCGCTTGACCGCACCGGTGACGAACTCCTCGCGCGTGATGCGCTGGTCGCCGTCGCGGTCCGCTATGCCGGCCATGCCCTGCCAGAAGGCCTCGGCACCGCCGTACAGGGCCTGCCCCTTGTCGGACCGGGCCGTCACGGCGAACTCCGTGAGCAGCGCCTTGGCCGCGCCGTAGAAGTCCTCGCGGTCGATGTAGCCGTTGCCGTCCTGGTCGAAGGTGGCGAACCGGTCGGCGATCCTGCGCTCGTACTCGCTGCTGACCATGTCTCTTTCGGGCCGCCTTACGTCGGGTGGGGTGAGTATCGGTCGGAGCGTACGACGGAGGGAGCCGTTCGGGCGCGGGAAAACGTCACTTGTGCCAAGACCGGGGAAATACCGGGACAACGGCGTGTCGGAACGGCGACACTCCGTCCACCGTGCGTCATCGCGACGTCACGCGGAGAGGGGTTCGCCCTCGTCACCGAGGGCCGCGTCCACATCTCCGTACACGTCGAACAGCCTGCGGACGCCCAGCGCGCCGAGGACCCGGTTGACGTGGGACCCGTCGGCCGCGCCCCGGGCGGGCAGCACGAGGCGCAACCGGCCCTGGCAGGAGCGGATCAGACGACGGGCCGCGATGAGCACGCCGACGCCGCTGGAGTCGCAGAAGAACACCTCGGACAGATCCAGGACGAGACAGTGGTGCCCCTCGGCCACCAGATCGTGCACGCGCTGACGCAGCACCGGCGACGTCACCAGATCGAGCTCGCCGGACACCTGGAGCACGGCCCATCCGCCCTGCTCGCCGCCGGTCACTTTGAAGGTCACCACCACGCCCCTCGCTCGCCAAAACGGAAGCAGTCCCTACGCTTCCTTGCAGCGCGGCTGCCCAGCGGCAGTTCCCTGAAACACAACCCGAAAAACGGATCCCCCGCAGAAGAGGCTTGTTTTAGTCGGCTTCGATCCTGTTCGATCCTCTTCAGTCAGGTCTGATCAGAGGGTGGTGGGGTAGGCGCGAGTCCAAAGGCGTGCGGGACGAGCTCCCGCACTCCCCTACCACCTGGGGCCGGTCAGGGGGCGCACTTTGCCACAAAGGGGCGTGCGTGAGCGGACGTGCCGACTACATTCGAGGAGACGCCGGGGACAGGCTGGACAGAGCACGGGCGCGGGAGACGAGCAGGGGGTGAGGGGGCCACATGGCGAAAAAGGACGTACCGCCTCGCTGGGACCGCAAGATGCAGCAGCGGCTCGCCCGCGGCGAAGCCGCCGCCCTCGGTGAGCTCTACGACCGGTTCGCCTCCCTCGTGCACGGCCTCGCCCACCGCGTGCTCGGCGACGAGCGCGCCGCCGACCGCATCACGCGCGAGGTCTTCATCCACGTCTGGGAGCATCCCGACTCCTACGACCCCAAGCAGGGCCCGCTGCGCACCTGGGTGGCCACACTCGCCCACCGGCTGGCGGTGCAGCGGCTGCGCGCCACCGAGACCGCCGCCCTGGCCCGCGAAGGCTCCGGCACCGCGGAGGAACTGGAGCACAAGGTGCGCCGCGCCTCGGTCGCGGCCCGCGCCGACTACATCGTCCAGTCCATGCCGGTCCCGCTGCGCTCGGCCCTGGAGCGGGCCTACTTCCAGCGCCGCGACTACCGCCAGACCGCCGCCGACCTCGGCATCACCGAGGACGAGGCCCGCCGCCGGCTGCGCCTGGGCCTGCAACTGCTCTCCACCGCCCACGACACCGAGGCACCGGGCGCACCGCCCGGATACGGGGGTGCGGTGTGAACGGGCCGGAACGGTTCGAGGCGCACGACGGCGACGACGACGGGAAGAACGGCCACGAGGGGGAGAACGGCCCGGAGGGTAAGGACGACATCCCGGCGCCCGGGCGCCCGCCGCGGATACCCACGCCCCGCACCTCCGTCGAGGACGGCGGGCTGCCTCTGCCCGCGCCGGCGGACCTCGGCGTCACACCACCGCCGCCCGCCCCGCCCGTCCTCGAACACCCCGTGCTGAAGGCCCTGCTCGGCGCGTGGGCGCTGGCCGCCTGCTCGGCCGAGGAGGCCACGGCCGTCGAGGAGCACCTCGGCGACTGCGGCTCCTGCGCCGACGAGGCCCGGCGGCTGCGCGAGGCGGTCGGCCTGCTGCAACGCCCGGAGAGCCTCGACCTGGACCCGGGTCTGCGCACCCGTGTCCTGGACACCTGCCTGGAACGGCGCCCGCCGCGCATCCCGGTACCGGACTGGGCCGCCGCGTACGACGCCGAGACCGCCCGCCTGGACGCCCTGCTTCAGGACTTCGGCGACGCCGAGTGGCACGCGCCGGTACGGCTGCGCTGGTTCCGCTCCGACGCGGCGACGAGCCGCCGCACCACCGTCGCCGGGGTCATCGCGCATCTGCTCAGCGTCGACGGCCTGGTGTCGGTCGCGCTCGGCCTGGACGACCCGCTGGGCGACGTCCCGCCCCGGAAGCCGACCCCGGCGGCCCGCACCGAGGCGTTCTGGCGCGCCTCCCACTTCCCGCCCACCCGGTTCGTGCGCGCACCCTGGCGGGAGCAGAGTCACAGCCTCGTGCGCACGGTGTCCTTCACGGGCGGCGGCGCGGGGAAGATGCCGGTGTCGTACGGCGACTTCGAACTGCCCCTGCACGACGCGATGCTCGACCGCGCCTTCGAGTGCTGGGTGCACGCGGAGGACATCGCCGACGCGGTCGACTACCCCTACGACCCGCCCTCGCCCCGCCATCTGCACCGCATGATCGACCTGGCGGCCAGGATGCTGCCGACGGCCCTGGCCCACCGCCGCCGGGCCGGCCTGGCCTCCCCCGCCCACCATCGCCATCTGGTCGCGGCGGGCGAACCGGGCCGCAGCCTGCGTCTGGAGATCGAGGGCTCGGGCGGCGGCGAGTGGCTGATCCCCCTCGACTCCCCCGCGGCGAAGGGCTCCGCCGAGCACGAGGTGGCCCACGTGGCCCTGGACGGCGTGGAGTTCTGCCGCCTGGCCGCCGGCCATGTCCCCCCGCAGGAGGCGGCGGCGGGCCAGGTGGGAGACAAGGAGGCGATCAGGGATGTCCTCTTCGCGGCTGCTTCACTGAGCAGGATGTGAGTTTTTTGGGGGCGCGGGGAACTGCGCGAACAACCACACACAACCCGCATCCGCCACGAAACCGGACAGTCCGAGCTACTAGGCGAAAATCACCGTCCGCCGCCCATTGAGCAGAATCCGCCGCTCCGCATGCCATTTCACGGCCCGCGCCAGCGCCTGGCACTCCACGTCACGCCCGATCGCCACAAGCCCCTCCGGCGTCACGTCGTGCCCGACCCGCTCGACCTCCTGCTCGATGATCGGCCCCTCGTCGAGATCGGCCGTCACATAGTGAGCCGTCGCACCGATCAGCTTCACACCCCGGGCGTGCGCCTGGTGGTACGGCTTCGCGCCCTTGAAGCTCGGCAGGAACGAGTGGTGGATGTTGATGATCCGCCCCGACAGCGCCTTGCACAGGTCGTCCGACAGCACCTGCATGTACCGGGCGAGCACGACCAGCTCCACGCCCTCGTCCCGCACGATGCCCAGCAACTGCGCCTCGGCCTCGGCCTTCGTGTCCTTCGTCACCGGGATGTGGTGGAAGGGGATGTTGTACGAGCCCACCAACTCGGCGAAGTCCGTGTGGTTCGACACCACTCCGGCGATCTCCACCGGCAGCGCGCCGGTACGGGCGCGGAACAGCAGGTCGTTCAGGCAGTGCCCGAACTTGCTGACCATCAGCAGGATGCGCATCTTCTGGTCGCCGCGGTGGATCTGCCACTCCATCTGGAACGAGTCGCCGATGGCCGCGAAGCTGGCCCGCAGCTTGTCCACGGTCACCGGCGCGTCCGCCGAGAAGTGGACGCGCATGAAGAACAGCCCCGTGTCGTGGTCGCCGAACTGCTGGCTGTCCTCGATGTTGCAGCCCGTCATGAACAGATAGCTCGACACGGCGTGCACGATGCCCTTCCTGTCCGGGCAGGAGAGGGTGAGGACGTACTGGTCGGCCGGGACCGCGGCGCTGGTGGACTGCTCGTTCATGCAGGACAGGGTCCCACAGGGGACGACACCACCGGCAACCGTCCCGCTGTGCGGAACGGCGACGAGGGACGCCGCCTAGGCGGACCTCGTCATGATCTGCAGCACGTCCAGGCTGCGCGGCGCCGTGTCCGGCTCCTCGCCGTCACCGGCCGCGAGCCGCACGTGCGCCTCCCGGGCCGCCCGGACCGCCTCCGGCCACGCCTCGTGCTCCAGGTAGGCGGCGACCGGGGCGTCCGGCCCGACCTGGTGCATGATCCGCAGCACGCGCAGCACCGCGGTGTCGACGAGGGCCGCCTCCTGGGCGTCGCGGAAGATCGTGCCGACGTACTTCTCGGCGGACCAGTGGTCCAGCCAGGTGTCCTCGACCAGCCGGTACACCGCGTCGGTCACGTCGCCGTAGCCGTCCACGCCGGCCAGCCAGACGTCCCGCTGGAAGCCGGGATCGGAGAGCATGTGCAGCGCCGAGCGCACGTTGCTGCGCCAGCGCCACCACGGCATGTCGTTGACAGGCATGCCGCCCATGGTGGATGAGCGACGGCCACGACGGGAAGAGTTCTCCGAAGCTTGCACGGTCATCGATCGTACGTTCCCCTCCACATCGGTCACACCGGCCCCCGCAATTCACCTGTGCGTCACCAATTGTTGACCGGACATCACTCACGGGTTAGCCGTGTGGCGGAATCGTGCAGGACCATGACCGGCAGGCGACGCACCCGCAGCACATTCCTCCCCGGCCTCCTCACCCGTCACGCCAGAAAAGGCGTCCTCTCCGCGGGCACGGCGGTCGCGTGCGCGTCGCTCCTCGCCGGGTGCGGTGTCGTCCCCGGCACCACGGGGGAGGCCGGGGACGACACCATCACCGTCATGACCTGGGCTCCGCAGGACACCAAGGCCACCAACAAGCCCGGCATGCCCGCCTTCGCCCACGCCTACGCCCGCTGGATCAACGCCGAGGGCGGGATCAACGGCCGCAAGCTCAACGTGCTGACCTGCAACGACCACAACGACAGCGTGGCCGCCGCCAAGTGCGCCCGGCGGGCCGCCAAGGAGAACGTGGTCGCGGTCGTCGGATCCTACAGCCAGTACGCGGACTCCTTCTTCCCGTCGCTGGAGGGCGCCGGGATCCCGTACATAGGCGGCTACGGCGCCACCAACGCCGAGTTCACCAGCCCCCTGTCGTACCCCGTCAACGGCGGCCAGCCCGCGCTGCTGGCCGGTCTCGGCAGTGCCCTGGCCGAGTGCGGACCCGTCGCGCTGATCCGGCCCGACACCATCGCGGGCGACCAGCTGCCCCCGCTGCTCGACTCCGGTCTGAAGGCGGGCGGGCACCGGGCCTCGCACGACCAGCGGGCGGCGGAGGACGGCACCGAGTACGACGGGCAGGCCACGCGCGCCCTGCGCACGACGAGCACCGACAGGGCGGACCAGGGGTGTGTGGTGCCCGCTCTGGGGGACCGCAACGGCACCTTCATGGACTCCTTCCGGCGCGCCCGCGAGGACTACCCCGAGGTGCGGACGGCCACCGTGCTGGGCAGCGTCGACCAGACGGTGATCGACGCGACCGGCGGGGCGTCGGGCCCCTACGAGGGCTCGTACATCACCGGCTGGTACCCGGTGGCGAGCGATCCGCGCTGGGACGGCATGAAGCGGGTGATCCGCGAGCAGGCCTTCGGCGACAACCGCATCGACCCCGCGGACGCCGGGGTGCAGACCACGTGGATCGCCTACACGGTGTTCCGGCAGGTCGTCGAGTCGCTCGGCGACGGCGAGGTGTCCGCCGACACGGTGGCGGAGGCCCTGGACGACGGCCTGAAGGTCACCACGGGCGGCCTCACGCCGACGCTGCGATGGCAGTTCCAGGACAAGCTCGCAGCCGTGGGCTTCCCGCGTCTGGTCAACGCGAACGTGACTCTCCAGGTGGTGCGGGAGGGACGGCTGGTCTCGGCGCGCAAGGGCTTCGTCGACACGACCGGGACGCTGGAGAACGCCGACGTGAACTACTGAGCGTCCCCGCCCGGCCGTTCGCGTCCCGCCCCCGTCACAGCTGCGTCGGCTGCCGTTCGGTCAGGCCGTACTTCTTCGCGATCCCGTTCCACAGCCCGGCCGCCTTGGCCTTCTCGGTGCTGGCGACGCCGCTGGCCCGGTTCCCGGCCTGGGTCTGGCCGGTCACCCGGGCCTGGCCCTTCTTGCAGCCCTTCCTGCCGGCGGTCTGGTCGGCCCAGGCCGCGTAGTGGTTGTCGGCCGAGGCGGAGGCCTGCCAGGCCTTGGTGAGGGCGGTGGTCAGCGCGGCGTGCCCGGGCAGCCGGTCGACCTCGATGCCGGAGAGCCGGGTGACCAGCCCGGTGCGCTGCTTGGCCGCGTCCCGCAGGTCCTTGGCGGCCTCGGCGAGGTTGTCGCAGCCCTTGACGTCGGCAACGGCGTTGATCACCGTGGAGCGGCTGTTGCCGCTGTCGGCGAGCAGCTTGTCCAGTTCGACCGCCTGGGCCCGGGCCGGGTCGGCGGACGGGGATGCGGAGCCTTCCGACGCGGGTGCGGAGACGGCCACCGTCTTGTTGTCGCCACCGTCGTCGTCACCGCCGCCTCCGCCGCCGGCGAGCAGCGCGCCCGCGCCGACTCCGAGGACGGCGATGCCGATGCCGACGGCGGCGATGACGGGGACCCGCGAGCCGGTCCGGCCACCGCGCGACCGGCCTCCGGCCGGCGGATCCTGAGACGTCCGGGGAGCGGCGTACGAGGGCTGCTCGACGCGGGGCATCTGCTGCGTGGCCCCGGCGGGGCTCTCGGCGCCGCCCTGGCTGCGGAAGAGGTTGTCGAACTCGGCGGGCGGCTGCTTGTCGTCCCCGCCCGGCACCGGCGGGATGAACTGCGTCGCCTCGGCGTCCGGATGCGAGGCACCGGGATGCGAGGCGGCCGGCAGCGGCCCGGCTCCCGCCCCGGTCCGGGGCCCGGTTCCGAGGAACCGCGTCGCCTCGGGGTCCTCCCGGGAAGACATCTCGGGCGGCAGCGCCCCCGGGCCCACCGGGGGTATGTACTGCGTCGCCCCCTCGTCGGCGGACGGCGCGACGGGCGGCAGGTACTGCGTCGCCGCGGCGGCCCCGTCCCCGGGGACGGGCGGTATGTACTGGGTGGCCCCCTCGTCGGCGGGAGGGGGCAGGGGGGCACCCCCGCCGGTGGCCCCGTACGCACCGGAGGCCGGCGGCAGACCGCCGCCGTACGCCTCGGCTCCCGGGGTGCCGTACGCGTCAGCGGCCCGCGGGAGTCCGGCCCCGTGCGCACCGGTGCCCGGCTGCGGCTGGGCGGCACCCCCGGCGGAGGCGCCGTGGCCACCGGCCGCAGACGGCAGTCCGGACTCCTGCGGATACCCGTACCCGGAGCCTCCCCGGGGCCCCTGCCCGCCCGGCCCCGGCTGCGCCTGGGCTGCGCCCCCGGCCGGGGCGCCGTAGGCGTCGGTGCCCTGCGGCAGGGCGCCGGAGCCCTCCGGGGGCAGCGGGGCTCCCGCGCCGGTGGCGCCGTACGGGTCGTAGCCGGTGTGACCCGCGGGCGGCTGGGCCGTGCCGTAGGGGCCGGACCCGTCCGGCGTGCCGGCGTAGGGGGTCGCGGGCCCGCCGGACCCGTCCGGC
>NZ_WWIC01000328.1:0-5878 GCF_009872555.1 Streptomyces sp. SID5643 | reverse complement strand
TCCCGTCGGGGAGCCGATGAGCAGCGTCGGTGGAGTGGCTCCCGTCGGGGAGCCGATGAGCAGCGTCGGTGGAGTGGCTCCCGTCGGGGAGCCGATGAGCAGCGTCGGTGGAGTGGCTCCCGTCGGGGAGCCGATGAGCCCCGTCGGTGGAGTGGCTCCCGTCGGGGAGTCGGCGAGCCCCGTCGGTGGAGTGGCTCCCGTCGGGGAGCCGATGAGCAGCGTCGGTGGAGTGGCTCCCGTCGGGGAGCCGATGAGCCCCGTCGGTGGATTGGCTCCCGTCGGGGAGCCGGTGACCCCCGTCGGTGGAGTGGCTCCCGTCGGGGAGTCGGCGAGCCCCGTCGGTGGAGTGGCTCCCGTCGGGGAGCCGATGAGCAGCGTCGGTGGAGTGGCTCCCGTCGGGGAGCCGATGAGCCCCGTCGGTGGAGTGGCTCCCGTCGGGGAGTCGGCGAGCCCCGTCGGTGCGGTGGCGCCCGTCGGGCGGGCCCGTACCGGGGTCGTGACCTCGCGCAGCCGTGCACGGTCCGGCTTGCCCGATGGGGTGAGCGGCAGTTCGGGCCAGACCGAGACACCGACCGGGGCGTGTTCCGGGGTGAGCGTCGCGGCGACGTAGCCGCGCAGGTCGCAGGAGGTGTGGCCGGCGCCGGAGTGCAGTTCGACGGCGGCGTGGACCTGCTCCACCAGGTCCTCGTCGCGGACGCCGAACACCGCTGCCTGCCGCACCTGCGGGTGCTGAAGCAGGGCCGCCTCGATGGCGGCGGGGTCGAGCTTGAGGCCGCCGTGCTTGATGACGTCGCCGACCCGGCCGTCCAGGCGAAGGTAGCCGTAGCGGTCCCAGTGTCCGAGGTCGCCGGTGCGCAGCCAGCCGTCCCGGTAGGTCGCCTCGGTCAGTTCCGCGTCGTCAAGGTAACCCGCGGACACCGTCGGCGAGTTGATCCAGATCTCGCCGGTCCGGCCGCGGCCCAGCGGGATGCCTGAGCCGCTCGCCCGGATCTCGACACGGACCCAGGGGAAGGGCCGGCCGGCCGAGCCCAGCAGTTCGGGCTCGCGGTGGTCGAGCGGGGTGAGGCTGCTGATGCCGCCCGCTTCGGTGGTGCCGTACACCTGGATCAGTACGTCGCCGAAGACCCGGACCGCCTGCCGGACCCGCTCGGGGGCGGCCGGGGTGCCGCTGTAGGTGATGCGGCGCAGCGACGACAGGTCGTACGACGTGACCAGGGGATGGTCGAGCAGGCGGTACAGGTGCGGCACGGCCAGGTAGACGTCGGTCACGCCCAGTTCGGCGATGGCCGTCAGGGTCGCGCCCGCGTCGAACTCGTCGTGCAGGACGACCGTGCCCCCTCCGCACAGCACGGCGTCGGCCATGGGTGCCGTGGTGTGGCTGACCGGCGTGACGGACAGCAGCGTGGCCGGGCCCCGGGGGTCGAGGCCGGAGGCCAGCCGGCCGACGAGGTGCTCGCGGGTGCCGTAGCGCTGGGCGACCATCTTGGGGCGGCCGGTGCTGCCGCTGGTGAAGTCGACGACGGCCAGGTCGCCCGGGTGCGGCGGCGGGACCTGCGGCACGGTGTCGTGCCCGTCCGCCGTGCGCGGGATCGCCCGCACGGTCAGGCCGGGCCGCCGCCGGGCGAGCCATCTGCCGCGGGCCGTGCTCTCCTCGTCAGTGTCGTCCACGAGCAGGAGCGACACCCCGAGGTCACGCAGCAACCCGGTCTGGGTGGCGACCGAGAACGTCTCGGTGTCCGTGCGCGGGTTCATCGAGCGGACGTAGACGGAGGTGGCGCCGAGCAGATGGACGGCCCAGCGGGCGCTGAGCATCAGCGGGTGGTTGGGGCCGGTCAGGATGGCGACGGTGGTACCGGGGCAGACGCCGTGCGAGTGCAGGAGCGCGGCGCTGCCCACGACGGACGCGCGCAACTCGCCTGCCGTCACGGTCCGTTCCGGCCGGTGCAGGACGATGCGGGTCGGGTCCCGGCCCAGCGCCGCGAGGACACGGCGCGCATAGGGGCGGGGAATGGCTTCGGTGGTCATGATCCTCCTCTCCGAAGGAAGAAAGAGATTCCGGGAATCACGCGATCTTCATTTGCGCCATCATTCCCATGGCGCTGTGGTCGATCATGTGGCAGTGGTACGGATAAACTCCGCGATGCGAATCGAAGGTGAGCTGGAGTTTCGCGGTCTGGCCGGGAAAGAGCAGCACGGTGTCCTTCCAGCCGGTTTCCGCCGGATAGGGCGGCTGACCGTCCCGTTCGAGAATGCGGAACTGCACCAGGTGCGTATGGAAGTTGTGCGGGACGGTGGCGCTCTTGTTGGTGACGGTCCACACCTCGGTGCTGCCCCACTCGATGTGGGTGTCGATGCGGTCCGGGTCGAAGGTCCTGCCGTTGATGTAGGCCTGGTGGCCGCCGGAGCCGGGCTCGTCCATGGAGAGGTCGAAGCTGCGTTCCACGGTCGGTTTCGCCAGGGCCGGCAGTGTGGCGAGGGTGGCGGGGACCCTGCTGGTGTCGGCGGTGCGTTCACCGACGTCGAACCGCATGACCTGGCCGACGAGTTCGGTCGGTCCGGGCCCGAGCATGTTGGCGAGGGTGAGCCGGGTGCCGGGCGCGTACTTCGAGAAGTCGACGACGAAGTCGGTGCGTTCGCCCGGGGACAGGACCAGCACGGGCGTCTCGGCGGGGGCGGCGAGCAGGCCGCCGTCCGTGCCGATCTGCTGCACGGGGTGCTGGGTGGCGGACCCGTCGGACAGCGCGAGGATGAAGATGCGCAGGTTGCAGGAGTTGACCAGCCGGAAGCGGTACTTGCGGGCCTCGACCTTCAGACGGGGCCAGGGGCGGCCGTTGACCAGGATGGTCGTGCGGTTCTCCGCGTCGTCCATCGTGTAGACCAGCTGCGCGTTGTCGTCGAAGTGCGCGTCGCGCAGGACCAGCGGGATGTCGTACTTCCCGGAGGGCAGGCCCAGCCGGTCCTCGGCGGGGTCGTGCAGCAGGTAGAGGCCGGACAGTCCCCGGTAGACGTGCTCGGACTCCATGTGGTGGGCGTGGTCGTGCGTCCACAGGGTGGCGCCGGGCTGCTTGTTCTCGTAGACGTAGGTCCGTCTGCGGCCCGGCGCGATGGTGTCCATCATCCCGCCGTCGTGCGCCACCGGGTTGTTGCCGCCGTGCAGGTGCACCGAGGTCGGCATGTCCAGGGCGTTGATCTGCTGCACGACCGTGGTCCGGCCGGTGCGGGCGCGGATGGTGGGGCCCGTGAACGAGCCGTTGTACGTCAGGGCGTCGGTGCGTCGGCCGGGGAGGATCTCCACGCCGGTGCGGCGCATCGTGATCCGGTAGTGGTCGGCGGTCCTGGTGCGGCGGTGGGGAACGAGGACCGGCGGGATCGTCAGGGGCAGCGAGAAGGGTTCGACGGGGGCGGCCGCCGCGCCGGCCGGTGCGGCCTTCCCGGCCGCCGTGCCCTGCCCCGCGGCGGTGAGCGTCCGGAAGACCCCGCCCGCCGCGCCGACCGCGCCGACGGCGCCGGTGGTGAGACCGAGACGTATCGCATGCCGACGACTGAACACGAGGTTTTCCTTCACTGTCGGTGAGTTGCGGGGAGAATTCCTGTTCCGAGGATGCGCTTCGGGTGCCGGATGTCCGAGCGATTGAAGTCCGCCCCTGTCATCTGTCATGCATTCCATGACCCCGGTCACGAGCGGGAATGGCGACTGTCATTCGGTGCGGCCGGCACGGGGGGAGCCGGTGTAGCGGGCCGCAGAGTGGATTTCGACAGGTCCGCCCACGCGATTTGGTACCGGAGGCCCGATGCATCCCGTAGGCACGAATGCGATCACCGAGAAACCCCCCGAGTCCGCCGCCCGGGCGCTGCGCGGCGACGTGCGGGTGACGTTCGACGACGGCACGGACACGGCGCTGCTGCGGGGCCCCGTCACCTCCCTCGCCCTGCGCCCGGTGCGCGGCCCGCTGCGCGGGGTCCTGCTGCGGCTGGCCGAGGGCCCGCTGCCGCGCGCGGAGTTGTACGAGGGTCTCGACGCCGCCGGGCGGAAGCGGGCCGACGACCTGCTGGAACGGGCCGGGCAGCTCCTGGCGTACAGCGTGCTGACGCACGACGAGCCGCCGCTGCGACGGGAGTTGGTCCGGCTGGAGCCGACCGCGCGGGACGCCGAGCACCGGGTCGCGGACGTGACGGCCGGCGACCGCGTGCGGCTCTCCCGGTTCGCGTTCCTGCGGACGCGCGACGGGCTGCTCGTCCTGGAGTCACCGCTGGTGAAGTTCCGTGCGGTGCTGGCCGACCGGGCCGCGCGTGAACTCGCGGCGGCGCTGGGACGGCCGGGCCGGGCCGGCAGCGCCGGGGAGGTCACCGGGCTGAGCGAGGCGGAGACGCTCGACGTGCTGTCCCACCTCGTCGGGCTTGGTTTCGCCGAGCTCGCGGGCCCGGACGGCACGTTCGCCTCCGACAGCGAACCGGTGCTGCGCCAGTGGGACTTCCACGACCTGCTGTTCCACTCGCGCATCCGCTCGGGGCGCTACGACGGTGTCTTCGGCGCCGTCTACCCCTACCGGGGCGAGATCGACCCGGAGCCCGCCGTGAAGCCGGTGCCGCCCGGCCCGGTGACCGAGCTGTACCGCCCGCGGCGCGCCGATCTCGACGCCGCCGACCCGTCGCTGACCGCCGCGATCGAGTCCCGCCGCTCCCACCGCACCTTCGGAGAACGGGCGTTGACGGTGCGGGAGCTGGGCGAGTTCCTGTACCGGGTGCAGCGGGTGCGCGTGCACCGCACCCCGGGCCCGGACTCCCCCGGCGAGGACGAGGTCGTCTCGCGGCCGTACCCGAGCGGCGGCTCCCTGTACGAACTGGAGCTGTACGTCACGGTGCTGCGCTGCGACGGGCTGGAGCCGGGCATCTACCACTACGACTCCTACGCGCACCGCCTGGTCCTGGTCAGCGCCGAGGAGGCGGCCCGGCGGGCACTGCTGGGCGTCGCGTCCCGCTCGGTGGGCTTCGACGTCCGCCCCGACGTGCTCTTCACCGTGACCTCGCGGTTCCAGCGCATGGCGTGGAAGTACCGGGCGATGGCCTACGCGACGACGCTGCGGCACACCGGGGTGCTCTACCAGACCATGTACCTGGTGGCCACGGCGATGGGCCTGGCGCCCTGCGGACTGGGCAACGGCGACGCAGACCTGTCGGCGAGGGTGCTGGGCCTGGACTACCTGCGGGAGTCCTCCGTGGGCGACTTCCTGCTGGGCACGCCGGCCGGCGGCACCGAGCTGCCCGACGACCCGGGCGCGGAATGGCACATGGTGAACAGCCCCGACTGGGCAATTCCGCTCGACGGCTCCGGAAAGCCGGGCGGCGAAAAGTCACTCGCCCCGTGATAAATGTCAGCCGGCGGCCGCGAACCCTGGCGCCGGGATGACGGCCCGAGCAATATGGATGTCAGAGCCGGACGGGAAAGGAAAGAAATCCCGGAAGGCGACCGGAAGGTACGGCCGGAATTTCTGGTGACGGATATCCCCGGCCTCGACGAAAGGAATGCGACATGACCGCCAAGGACATCAAGAACCAGGACGCGGACAAGGCGTTCGAGGGCTTCGACGCGGACGAGCTGGAGACCCTCGAGGTCACCGACGGCGTCGCCCTGCCGGAGATGGGCGCCTCCAGCGGCTCGATCGGCACCTCCTCCTCGTCCTCCAGCACCTGCTCGGCCTGCTGAACCACTCATCCCGGATCTTCGGAAGGATTTCGACATGACCGCCAAGGACATCAAGAACCAGGACGCGGACAAGGCGTTCGAGGGCTTCGACGCGGACGAGCTGGAGACCCTCGAGGTCACCGACGGCGTCGCCCTGCCGGAGATGGGCGCCTCCAGCGGCTCGATCGGCACCTC
>NZ_WWIC01000327.1:0-33216 GCF_009872555.1 Streptomyces sp. SID5643 | reverse complement strand
GTGCGGCGCCGCGGCCCTCGGCCCGCCCGGCGGGGTGGGCTCCGCGCCGCTGGGGCGGGCCGCCGCGGCGGGCGTCAGCGCCATGAGCCCAGCGAGGCAGAGCACACCCGCCGACACGGTCACCCGGGAAGAGAATCCGATGATCATATGATCAACGTAGAAACGGACCTGCTCCGCACGGCGACGACGGGGCCGCACACCGCGCGCCGGCACCCGAACGGCTGAGTTCTGCGCGTCAGCCCGAGGGCAGGGTCGGCTGGATGCGCCGCAGGAACGTCGCGTTGTCCGGTGTCTCACGCATCCGCTCCAGAAGCGTCTCCAGAGCGCCCTGCCCGTCCCGCCCCTGCAGTACGCGCCGCAGACCGTGGACGGCCGCCGATTCGGCGGGCGGCAGGAGCAGTTCCTCACGGCGGGTGCCCGAGGGGATGATGTCGACGGCCGGGAACACCCGGCGGGACGCCGGGTCCCGGCTCAGGCGGAGTTCCATGTTGCCGGTGCTCTTCAGCTCCTCGAAGTAGAAGTCGTCGGCCCGGGAGCCGGTCTCCACCAGGGCGGTCGCCAGGATCGTGAGGGAACCGCCCTCCTCGGCCGCCCGGGCGGCGCCGAAGAACCGCTTGGGGCCGCTCAGCGCGGAGGCGTCGACGCCCCCGGTGAGGATGCGGCCGCCGGCGGCGGCCGCGTTGTTGTGCGCCCGGCACAGCCGGGTCAGCGAGTCGAGGAGGATGACGACGTCCTCGCCGGCCTCGACGAGCCGCTTGGCGCGCTCGATCACGAGGTCGGCGAGCGCGATGTGCTGCTTGGCGCTGCGGTCGAACGTCGAGGCGTACACCTCGCCCCGCACGCAGCGCCGCATGTCGGTGACCTCCTCGGGGCGCTCGTCGAGCAGCAGCATCATCAGCCGGCACTCGGGATGGTTGCCGGTGACGGCTGCCGCGAGCTGCTGGAGGAGGACGGTCTTGCCGGTCTTGGGCGGCGCCACGATGAGCCCGCGCTGGCCCTTGCCCACCGGCGCGATCAGGTCGACGACGCGCCCGGCCAGCCCGGCGGCCGGGTGCTCCAGCCGCAGCCGTTCGTGCGGATGCAGCGGTGTCAGGTCCCGGAAATCGCGCCGGTCGCGCAGGCCGTCGGCCGCACGGCCCCCGACCCGTACGAGGCCGGTGAGGCCGCGCCGGTCGCCGAGTTCGCCCTCGACGAGGTCGCCCTTGCGCAGGCCGTACCGGCGGATCAGCGCGGGGGAGACGGCCGCGTCGGCGGGCGTGGGCAGGCAGTTCTCAGCGCGCAGGTGCCCCTTCCCGCTCGCGTCGACGTCGAGGACACCGGAGACGATCCGGTCCGGGGAGTGCTGCTGTACGGCTGGGTTCTCGAGTGTGGTGGCCATGGTGGTGTGTGTCCTTTCACGGACGGCAGGCAGAGACATGCGGGGGGAGGGGGAGAGGGCCGCGAGGGGAGGGCCTGGGGCACGCTTCAGGGCGGCGGGGAAACAGCACCTCGGACACGACGGAAGGTGTCGTGGTGCCGGAAGGGATGAAGAGAGGAGAAGAACTGGCACCGGCGCCCGCAAAGAGGGGCGTGCACGAGTGCTCTTCGCACTGTACCACCGGGAGAGGTGGACGGGGCGGAATTGTCTCAGCGCATGGCCAGCAGCCCGTACAGCAACGGGATCCGCGGCTCGGGCAGGCGCCACCAGCCGGAGTCGGTGCGGACCATCTGCGGCCAGCGCGGCCAGGGGAGTTCGTCACCCTCCCGCAGCCGCCGCACGGCGAGCCCCGCCCCCGTCAACGCGGTGAGGACCTCGCCCATTCCGTGCATCCACTCGTAGCTGTCCGTGGCGCCCTCGACGGCCGGTCCGTCCGTGTAGGTGTGCGTCCCGTCGCGGTGCACCGGTCCGGCGCCGCCGAGGTAGTCATGGCGCAGGAGCAGCTCGGGTCCCTCGCCCGGAGCGGGTTTCGGCCCGAGCGAGTTGAGCAGGGGGTGGAACTCGACGACGTACAACCGGCCCCCGGGCCGCAGGAGTCGGTGAACGGTCTCCGCCCACCGATCCAGGTCGGGGAGGTAGCACAGGGCACCCTTGCCGGTGTACACGACGTCGAACCGCCGCCCGTCCAGGGCCTCGACGGCGTCGTACACGTTCGCCCGGACGTACCTCACGTCGGCGCCGGCGTTCGCCGCGATGTCCTGGGCGGCCGCCACGGACGCCGCGGAGAAGTCGAGGCCGACGGCCCGGGCGCCGCGCCGCGCGAAGGCGATCGTCTCCGTGCCGAGATGGCACTGGAGATGCAGCACGTCACGCCCGGCCAGCTCGCCGAGGTCCTCCCACTCGAACGGGGCGAACCAGCGCTCGGGGGCGAGGTCCTCTGCGAGACCGTAGAACCGGCTGGCGAGATGGACGGGCGTGCGGGCGTCCCAGTTCGCCTGGTTGGCCCGCATCAGCCGGTCGTGCTCGGCGGACGTCATGGGGACATCCAACCGTGAACCGGCCGCGGGCGCCGGGAGAACGCGGGAAGCGGATCGGTGGACGTGTCCCGGACCCAGCTGGTGGCCTCGTCGAGGACGAGCACCGGGGCGCCGGGGGCAGGGCCCGCGCGAGCGCGGATCGGGCGTGGGCGCGCGGCAAGCTCGCCCGGTACCGGCGGGTGCGCGAGCGTCTCCTGGCCGGCCGCAGCGAGGAGGAGTGCCTCAGGGAGGCCACCGCGTCGGTCCGTACCTCACCCTGGTGGGCGGCATCGGCTTCGAGGAGGAGAACCTCCGCCGGTGCGAGCGCGTGCTCACCGTCCTGAAGCAGCGGCCCCCCCGGAAGGGCCTCCTGACACATCACCTCGGCGCCGCGCCCTAGGCTGAGCGGATGTTCAGCCCCGAAGGCCCCAGTCTGCGCGAGCTCGCCGTCCAGGCGCTGTCGTCCGTCGAGCGCGGCTACGACCTCCTCGCGCCGAAGTTCGACCACACGCCGTTCCGGACACCCGACGCGGTCCTCGACGCCGTCGGCTCGCTGCTGCGGCGGACCGGGCCCTACGACGCCGGACTCGACCTGTGCTGCGGCACCGGAGCGGGCGTCGGGGTCCTGGCACAGGTGTGCCGCGAGCGGGTCACCGGCGTCGACTTCAGTGCGGGCATGCTGGACGTCGCACGGCGGCAGGCCGGGCGGGCGGGACCGCCGGTCTCCTGGGTCCGGGCCGACGCCCGTGCCCTGCCCTTCGCGCCGGCGTTCGACCTGGTGGTGAGCTTCGGGGCCTTCGGGCACTTCCTGCCCCGCGAACTGCCCGGGCTGTTCGCGCAGGTCCGGTCCGTCCTGCGGCCGGGTGGCCGCTTCGCGTTCCCGCTGGTCGCCCCGCCCCGCCCGGGCTCGCCCGGCTACTGGACGCTGCTCGGCTTCGACACCGTGATGCGGGTGCGCAACGCCCTCTGGCGGCCCCCGTTCGTCATGTACTACCGCGCGTTCCGCCTGGGAGACGTGCGGCGCGGACTGACGGAGGCCGGCTTCCGGGTGGAGCTGCACGCGCTGCCCGAGTTCGGGCGGCGACCGGACGGCAGCCCCCGGGTACGGCTCGTCATGGCCCGGCTGCCCGGCTAGACCCTGGTACCGGAGTGCAGGTCAGCCGCGCAGGAAACTCAGCAGATCGTCGTTGAACGCCTTCTCGAAGTCGCCGACCAGGCCGTGCGGCGCACCCGGGTACACCTTCAGTGTCGCGTCCTTGACGAGCTGGGAGGTCCGGTGGGCCGATGCGGCGATCGGCACGATCTGGTCGTCGTCCCCGTGCGCGACGAGCGTCGGCACGTCGATGCGCGCGAGGTCCTCGGTGAAGTCGGTCTCCGAGAACTGCGCGACGCAGTCGTAGGCGCCCTTCAGCCCGGCCTGCATGCTCCACATCCAGAACGCCCGCCGCACGCCCTCCGACACCTCGGCGCCGGGCCGGTCGAAGCCGTAGAAGGTCTCGCTCAGCTCCCAGTAGAACCGCGAGCGGTCCGCCGCGACGCCGGCCCGGATCCCGTCGAAGACGTCCCTCGGCGTGCCCTCCGGATGGGCCTCCGTCCGCAGCATCAGCGGCGGCACCGCGCCCAGCAGCACCACCTTGGCGACCCGTGCGGTCCCGTGCCGTCCGATGTATCGGGCCACCTCCCCGCCGCCGGTCGAATGCCCCACCAGGACCGCCTCGCGGAGGTCCAGCGCCTCGATCAGCTCGGCCAGGTCGTCGGCGTACCGG
Organism: Streptomyces sp. SID5643; assembly: GCF_009872555.1. NCBI lineage: Bacteria > Bacillati > Actinomycetota > Actinomycetes > Kitasatosporales > Streptomycetaceae > Streptomyces > Streptomyces sp. SID5643. Next base: position 29,017 of record NZ_WWIC01000327.1, on the reverse strand, counting down.
TCCATGTGGTTGCCCTGCCAGGGCTGTCCGGAGCGGCCGTGCCCGCGGCGGTCGTGTGCGATCGCCCGGAAGCCGTGCTCGGCGACCAGCCGGGCCTGGCCGTCCCAGGCGTCCGCGTTGAGGGGCCAGCCGTGACTGAACACCACCGGCTGCCCCTCGCCCCAGTCCTTGTAGTAGAGCTCGGTTCCGTCGGAGGTCGTGAAGGTGGCCATGGGGATCCTCTCGAAAGTCGCCCGGGCGAGCCGTGCGGGGAAGCGGTGCCGTGGTCCGATGATCTCCGTCATCTCCGGGAACCGGCGCCGGCGGCCCGCCGAACGGGTGACCGATGCTGGTCCGTCGGGGCCGGTGCCGCTCGGCCCGGCAGCGTGAACTCGTAGACCAGTGCGTCCCGTTGGGCGTCCACCACGAGATCTGTGATCTCCAGCGGGCGCGCGTACTGGTCGTGCACCCGTCGCGTGACCCGTACCGACGGGGTGCTCGCGAGGGGCGTGATGGCATCGCGGTGGTGCAGGGTCAGACCGGCCCGGCGCATCCAGTCGTAGGCCCGCCGCAGCTGCGCGGCGGCGGTGCCGTCGGCGCGGTCGCGGTAGCGCGCCAGTTCCTCCACCTCCGCGAGCGCGACGGCGGAGAACGAGGTCACGGCGGTCCGCAGTCCCTGCCCGTCGGCGGTCGCGTACCGGTAGCGGTGGACCAGGGTCGGGCGGCCGGGGGCCAGCTCCAGGGCTTCGGCGTGGTCCGCCGAGGGTGGCTCCCAGGTGACCGTGGCGCGCGCGACACCGCCCCGGGCCGCTGTCCTGGCTCCGACCGGGAAGGTGAGCGACGCCGGGGTCTCGACCGGCAGGCCGGGCAGGGTGGCGTGACTGCCGCGCCGGTCGGTGGCGACGAGGCCGTCGCGGCGCAGCAGCTCCAGCGCCTGCCGTACGGTCTCCCGGCTGACCCCGAAGTGACCGGCCAACCGTCTCTCCCCGGGCAGTCGTTCACCGGGCGGGACGATGCCGTCGCGCAGTTCGCCGAGCAACGCCGTCGCGATCCGGCTGTACAAGGGCTCTGCCTCGGCCGACGGGGGGTCGTGCGGGGTGGTGCGGGCCATGCCGCCCCCTCCTGTGGGTGACGTTCGGTAGCCGTTCGGGCTCGGTGCGCCACCACATCTAGCATTGGTCTAAACCAGTTGGGAAGGGTGGGCGGGCGGTTCGGCCGAAACCGGCCCGCCCGCACCCGCACTCACAGCGCGCTGTACAAGGCGCGGACCAACGCCGTCTTCCGCGGGTCGTTGGCGATCCGGGACCCCATCCGGTTCATCACATAGCCCAGGGACACTCCCGCCTCCGGATCGGCGAGTCCGCAGGAGCCGCCGAAGCCGTCGTGTCCGAAAGCGCGCGGGTTGGGCCCGTACGAGCCGTCGGGGCCGCTGAGCCAGAGCCCGAGACCGGCCTCCGTCTCGTGCTCGAAGCCGGCGCCGAGCACCAGGTCCCGGCAGCTGCCCTGCCCCTCGCGCACCCGCTCCGCCGCCTCCGGCGACAGGATGCGACGGCCCCCGTACGAGCCGCGCCCCGCGAAGACGCCGTACAGCCCGGCGACGGCACGCGCGGTGCCGTGCCCGTTCGCCGCGGGTATCTCCGCGGCCCGCCAGCCGGGGGTACCGGCCGCGGCGGCGGACACCGCAGGGTTGGTCAGCGCCGCGACGGCTGCGGGCGCCAACTGCGCGAACACGGCTGCCTGTTCACTGCTCGCCGCGACCGCCGGCTGGACCGGTTCGGCCGCCCGGCCGGCCTCCCGCTGCGGCAGTCCGATGCGGAAGTCGATGCCGAGCGGCTCCGTCACCTCCCGCGCCAGGAACGCCCCCGGACGCAGCCCCGACACCCGCCGCACGACCTCGCCGACCAGGTGGCCGTAGGTCAGCACGTGATAGCCGGAGCGGGTGCCCGGTTCCCACCAGGGCTCGGTCGCCGCGAGTCGCTGCGTGGTCAGCTCCCAGTCGTAGAGCTGCTCCAGCGCGTGCGGCCGGCGCAGTCCGGCGAGGCCTGCCCGGTGGGACAGCAGGTGCCGGACGAGGACCTTCTCCTTGCCCGCCGCGGCGAACTCGGGCCAGTACAGGGCCACCGGCGCGTCCAGGTCCAGCAGGCCCCGGTCGGCGAGGATGTGCGCGCACAGCGCCACCGGCCCCTTGGTCGTGGACCACACGTTGACCAGGGTGTCCCGTTCCCAGGGGCGGGAGCGGGCCGTGTCCGCCCAGCCGCCCCACAGGTCGACCACGGTCTCGCCGCCGACGGTGACGGCCACCGCGGCGCCGAGTTCGTCCCGGTCCCGGAAGTTCTCCTCGAACGCCGTGCGTACCGCCGTGAACCGCGCGTCGCAGTGACCGTGCACCCGCATTCCGTACCCGGACATGAGCCCCCTCCGCCGACCGCTGCCGGCCCGGCCGCCGCGTCGCGGCCCGGCGCGATGAACGTACCGACTGGTCGGACCGGGATGGAAGCCCGTCGGGGGTGAACGGCCGGATCAGATGTACGAGCGCATCCAGCGCAGCTTGAGCGCCTGCTGGAACGGGCCGCCGCCCTCGTGGTCGTTGAAGTCGTAGACCTCGATCGCCTTGTCCTCGTGGCCCCAGGCGTTGAACGCCGCGAAGACGGTCGAGGGTGGGCAGGTCTGGTCCTCCAGGGCGGCCGAGAAGAGCGCCGGTGCCCGGCCGCGGGCGGCGAAGTGCACACCGTCGAAGTAGGACATCGTGCGCAGGGCGTCCTCGGTGCGGCCGCGGTGCGTCTTGAGGTAGAGGCCGATCTCCCGGTACGGGTGCCGGTCCGTGATCGTCGCCGCGCGCGGGAAGTCGCACAGGAACGGCACGTCCGGCGCGATGCCCGCCAGGTCCGGGACCAGGCCGCCCACCGCGATCGTGATGCCGCCGCCCTGGCTGGTACCGACGGCCACCGTGCGCGCCGGGTCGGTGAGGGGGTGCGAGCGGGCCGCTTCCACGGCACGCACTGCGTCCGTGTAGACCCGGCGGTAGTAGTAGTTCTCCGGGGCGTCTATGCCGCGCGTCATGAAACCGGGATAGGCGGGAGCACCGCCCACCGGGTCCGCCGTGCCGCCGCCCCCGCCCCAGGCGCTGCCCTGCCCGCGGGTGTCCATCACGAAGTGCGCCCGGCCCGAGGACGCCCACAGCAGATGCTCGTGGGGCAGCCCGCGCCCGCCGCCGTAGCCGATGAACTCCACGACCAGCGGCAGCGGGCCGTCTGCCCCGGCCGGGAGCGTCAGCCAGCCCTTGACCGGATGACCGCCGAAACCGGCGAACGTCACGTCGAACACCTGCACGGTGGACAGGTCTGTGTCGACCGGTTCGAAGCGGGCGTCCAGATCGTGCCCCCGCGCCTCCTGGAGCGTCTTGGACCAGAACGCGTCGAAGTCCTCGGGTTCGGTGGCCGCGCTGCGGTACTCGCGGAGTTCGTCGAGCGGAAGGTCGAACAGGGCCATGGAAGACCGCCTTGGATGGGAAGCAGCTACGAGGGCAGTGCGGATGATCACACTACGGGCGTGGTCGGAGGACTGACCAGGGTGCGGGTCCGGGCCTGAATGCGGGGCATCGGCCACCGGCGCGGAGGTCCGCCGTCGCTTCTCACGCGTCGCGGTGCGTCCACTGCGGTTCCGTACGGGCCCACGCCCGGTCCCACTCGGCCAGCCGGTGGCGCAGCGCCACCCGGCGCACGAGGAAATGGCCGAAGAGCACCACGAGCACCGCACCGCCCGCGGCGCAGGTACCGATGGTGAGGGTGTGCTGCCAGACCGCCGCGCCGTCCACCGGCGGCAGGACGTTCCGGCCCCGGTCGTCGAACCAGACGTCCACGGTCTCGCCCTGCCGGGTGTCCGCGGGGACCCGGGCCGTAGCGGTGCGCGTGCCTCCGCCCGGCTCGGTCCAGCGCACCGTCGCCCGGTAGGCGTGCTGCCCGCCCGCCTGCACCGAGGGCAGCGAGTCGTCGTTCCTGTCGATCACCTCGGCCCGGACGCGGTGTCGCTCGGCCTGCTGCTCCGCCGACACCGACCGCGCCTCGCCGTGCGCCCACCGGGCGGCGGCCGTGCCGGCCAGCGGCGCGCCCACGAGGACGAGGACGGCGACCACCAGGAGCGTCCACGCTTCCACGACATCCGACCGGCGCCGCAGCGGACTGCTCCGCCAACGCCAGCCGCGCACCCGGGTTCGCATGCACACCTCCTCGCCGTCATCCCGCGGCCCGGAGGCCCGGACCGGCCGTGCGCCGCCGTTCCCTCCGCATCACGCCTCGCGCGCGGGCGCCCTCACGGACGGAGTACCCCTCCTGTGCCCGCCGATCGCCACGAATTCGTGGGCACGGCGGAGCGGGCCCGCGGCGGGTCTCCGGCTGGGTGCCCGGCGCGACCGCTGGGAAACACCGGGGTCAGCCGAAACGCTCGATGCGGATCCGGTCCACCGGCTGACCGGCCGTCACCAGCAGCCGGGAGGCATGCTCGGCGAAGGAGTTGGAGCCGCACACATAGGCCTCCCACCCACCGGCAGGCTGCTCGGCCAGGAGCGGCGCCACATGTGCGGCCGCCATACGTCCCACCGCCACACCCTTCGGCGCGCTCCGGGTGAAGACGGCCGTCGTCTCCGCGCCCAACTCCCGGGCGTAGACGAGCTCCTCGGGGCTGCGCGCGGACACCACCAGCCGCAGCGGCACCGTCAGATTCCGGGCCCGGTGGTGCCGGATCATCGACATCAGCGGTACGACGCCGGAGCCGGCGCCGATGAGCAGCGCGGGCCGGTCGCCCGGCCAGGCGAAGAAGCCGCTCACCGGCCCCCGCACCTCGACCCGGTCGCCGGGCCGGGCGGTGGTGTGGAACCAGCCCGACACCTCGCCGCCCTCGACGTGATCCAGGGTCAGCTCGATCTGCCCGGAGTCGTCCGGCGCGGACGCGATCGAGTAGTGCCGCTGCGCCGCGTAACCGTCCTGCGCGGTCAGCCGCACCATCAGGTGCTGCCCGGGCAGATGCCCCGGCCAGTCCGGCACCGCGAGCCGGAAGGTGGTCACCCGCGGGGTCTCGCGGCGGATCCCGGTGATGGTGGCGGTCTGCCACTCGGACGCGGCCTGCTCGCTCACGGCGATGCGCCCGGGCACGGCGAACCGCGTGGGGGGCACGAAGGTCTCAGTCACCGGAGTACCTCTGCTCCTCCCAGGGGTTGCCCCGCTCGTGGTAGCCGTTCTTCTCCCAGAAGCCCGGCTCGTCGTGGTCGAGGATCCGCAGGCCCGCGATCCATTTGACGCTCTTCCAGAAGTACAGGTGCGGCACCAGCAGCCGCGCCGGGCCGCCGTGCTCGGGGGCGAGGGGCTTGCCGTCGTACTCCCGGACGATCCAGGCGCGTCCCCCGGTCAGGTCGGCGAGCGGGAGGTTCGCGGTGTAGCCGGTGTGCGAGTAGGCGACGGCATGGGTGGCCGACGCGTGCGGCCGGGCCGTGTCCAGGAACGCGTCCAGGGACACACCCGCGAACCGCACCCCGAACTTCGACCAGCTCGTCACGCAGTGGATCGCGCCCTCGTACGCCGACGGCGGCAGCCGGTGCGCCTCCTCCCAGTCCCAGGTGCGGGGCTCGGCCACCAGTCCGTCGACGCGGAAGGTCCAGTCTGCGGGCGCCAGCTCGGGAGTGACCTCGGCGGACAGCACGGGCCAGTCGTCGCCGGCGTCGTACTGGCCGGGCGGCAGACCGGGGTCGGCGACGCGCGGTCGCCCGGTGAAGCCTCGGGTGATGTGCATGCGGTGGTGCCTCCGGGCCGGGCCGGCGGTGCCCCGCCGGACCGGTGTGCTCGGTGTTTGCGTCCTCAACCGTACGTGCCGGCCGTCCTCGTCCCGTCGGCCGGGACCGGGCCCAGGGGGTGTCCGCCCAGGCCCGCCTGCTCCGCGTCGCCCGGCACGCCCCTAGGTGTTGTAGCGCACGAGGTACTCCGCGAACCGCCTCAGGTCCTCCTCCGGCCAGCCCGCCAGACGCTCCCGGAAGGCGGCCCGGCGGCTCTCGGTGACCTGGGCGAGGACGTCCCGCCCGGACCGCGTCAGGTGCAGGACCTGGACGCGCTGGTCCGCCGGGTCGGGGCGCCGCTCGATGAGACCGGCGCGCTCCAGCCCCGCCACCTGGCGGCTGACGGTGGACTTGTCCAGGGCGTAGTGGGCGGCCAGGTCGGTGGCCCGGCATCCGCCGCTCTCCTCCAGGTGCCCCAGCAGCGTGTACGACACCAGCGACAGCTCGGGGTGCATCCGGCCCGCGGCGGCCCGGGCCCGGCGGGCGAAGACCGTCATCTCCCGCTGGATGGTCTCCACGGCGTCGGCGCTGTGCACGGGACCTCCCTCACCACGGTGCTGCACGACTCCTCCCATGGTTGCACAACCCAACCACTTGACCGTAGGGCGTCACGACCGTCATCCGGGGCGGCCGGTGCGTCGGGTAGGGTTGCCGTCCGGCCGGGGAGGGACCCGGCCGCCGGAAGCCGAGGAGGTGAGACCCATTACCGCTGTGTCAGCTCGGGTGCTCTCCCCTCGACGTCGCGCGGATCGCCGGTCGTAGGCGATCTCCGGAGCGCCCTTCGGTTCCCGAAAGGCTCTGGGCTTCCATGCCGTCTGTGTCTTCCTCCGTTCCCCCTTCCATGCCGCCGTCCCGTGACGCGGTCGTCACCGCCCTGCGCACCGCGGGGTGCGTCTTCGCCGAGGACGAGGCCCACTTGATCCTCGCCACCGCGCGCACCCCGGCCGAGGCCGCCGCCATGGTCGAGCGCCGTGTGGCCGGTCTGCCGCTCGAACTCGTCGTCGGCTGGGCCGAGTTCCGGGGCCTGCGCATCGCCGTCGCCCCCGGTGTCTTCGTGCCGCGCCGGCGCACCGAGTTCCTGGTGGAGCAGGCCTTGGAGCAGGCGCCCGGGGCCGCCGTCGTCGTGGACCTGTGCTGCGGCTCGGGCGCCGTGGGAGCGGCTCTGGCCGCCGCGCTCGGCGACGTCGAACTGCACGCCGCCGACATCGACCCGGCCGCGGTGCGGTGCGCCCGCGGCAACGTCGCCGCCGCGGGCGGCCAGGTCCACCAGGGCGATCTGTTCGAAGCGCTGCCCGTCGCGCTGCGCGGCCGCGTCGGCATCCTCGCGGCCAACGTGCCGTACGTGCCCAGCGACGAGATCGGCCTGCTGCCGCAGGAGGCCCGCGACCACGAGCCGCTGGTCGCCCTCGACGGCGGCACGGACGGCCTCGACGTGCTGCGCAGGGTCGCGGCCGAGGCACCCCGCTGGCTGGCCCCCGGAGGCTGCGTCCTGGTGGAGACGAGCCGGGGCCAGGCCCCGACCGCCGTCGAGGCCTTCGCGCGCGCCGGCCTGGTGGTACGGCCGGCCGTGTCCGAGGAGCGATACGCCCACGTGGTGATCGGCGTCAGGCCGTAGGGGTTGCAGCCCCCCGGTCCGGCGGGGTCGCCCGCGCGATGAGCAGCGCCACGTCGTCGGAGTTGTCCGGCTCGTGCAGCGTGCGCAGCAGCAGGTCGCAGACCTCTTCCAGCGGCCGGTCGGGCCCGTCGAGCAGGGACAGCAGGGTGCCGAGCCGTTCGTCGAGCGGATCGCGCCGGGTCTCGACGAGGCCGTCGGTGTAGAACACCAGCCGGTCGCCGGGTTCGAGGTCCACGGTGGTGGTGGAGAAGGCGACACCGCCCACGCCGAGCGGCACGCCGGTCGGCAGGTCGAGCAGCTCCGGCGGCATGCCCGGCCGGACGCGCACCGGCGGCAGATGTCCTGCGTTGGCGATCCGGCACTGCCGCAGCTGCGGGTCGTGAACGGCGTAGACGCAGGTGGCGATGGTCTGTTCCAAGCCCGCGGTGATCTTGTCGAGGTGCTCCAGGAGCACGTTCGGGTCGAGATCGAGGGAAGCGAGGGTGTTGGTCGCCGTGCGCAGCCGCCCCATGGCCGCCGCCGCGGGGATGCCGCTGCCCATCACATCGCCCACGACGAGCGCCGTCTTCCCGGCGTCCAGCGGGATCACGTCGAACCAGTCGCCGCCGACCTCGCTCGTGGCCCCGGCCGGCTGATAGCGGGAGGCGACCTCCAGCCCGCCCGTGACCGGCGGATGGCTGGGCAGCAGGCTGCGCTGCAGGGTGAGCGCGGTCTCACGGGCGCTCTGGTACCAGCGCGCGTTGTCGATCTGCACGGCGGCCCGGGCGGCCAGCTCGCGCGCCAGCATCAGGTCGTCCTCGCTGAACGGCAGCGGATTGCGGGTGCGTTTGAGATCCAGGGCCCCCAGCACCTCGCCGCGCGCGATCAGCGGCACCGCGAGATACGAGTGGACCCCGGCCCGGCCCAGCAGCTCAGCCGCCTCGGAGGAACGGGCGATGCGGTCCAGGTCCTCGTCCTTGACCTCCTGCAGCATCACCGGGCTCGCGGTGCGCACGCACTGGGTGATGAGACGGTCGGGGGCGTACCGGGCCACCTGCCCGGGCGGGTCGGCCGCCTCCAGGGCCTCGGCGGAGTCGTACCCCTGCACCGCCAGCGCGCGGATGACGGCCGCCTCGGCGGGGCCCAGGCTGGTGCGCCGGCCCTGCACCACCGCGTCCAGCAGGTCGACGGCCGCGATGTCGGCCAGCTCCGGCACGGCCACCTCGGCCAGCTCGCCGGCCGTGCGGTCCAGGTCCAGCGTGGTGCCGATGCGGCCCGAGGCGTCGGCGATCAGGGCCAGCCGCCGACGGGCGGCCTCGGCCTCGATGCCCGCCCGGTACTGCTCGGTGACGTCGACGATCGAGACGGCCACGCCCAGCACCGTCCCGAAGGCGTTCTCCAGGCGGTACAGGGAGATCGACCAGGCGTGGTCCTGGTGCGGGTCGGCCGGGGTGCGGCCGATCGTGGACTGGTCGACGACCGGTGTGCCCGTCTCCAGGACCCGGCGCGTCGCGGCCTCCAGGGCGTCGACGTCCATCCGGGGCACCACCTCCCGGGGCGTGCGGCCCAGGTGTTCCTCGGCCGGCACGCCGTTGATCTCCTCCAGCGCCCTGTTGACCGAGACGTACCGCAGCTCGGTGTCGAGCACCGCCAGCCCGATCGGGGACTGGGCGATCATCCGCGTCGACAGCGCCACCTCCCGCTCCAGCCGGTGCACGGTGCTCTGGTCGGCGCACAGCCCGAGCGCGTAGACGTCGCCCTGGTCGTCCAGCAGCCGCATGTTGCGGAACTCCACCAGCCGGGTGCCGCCGTCCTTGCGGCGGATCGGGAAGGCCCCCGCCCAGCTCTGCCCGGTGCCCATGACATCGGCGAACAGCTTGACCACGAGGTCCACGTGCTGCTCGTGGACCATGATCCGGGCGGCGTACTGCCCGAGCGCCTCGCGCGCCTTGTAGCCGAACAGCTCCTCGGCCTGCGGGCTCCACAGCACGATGCGGCCCTTCGCGTCCAGGACCACCGAGGCCACGCGCAGCACGTCCAGCAGCCCGCTCGGGCGCGCCGACCCGCGTACCGGACCGTCACCCTCGGACCCGGGAGACCCGGCTGCACTCATCCCACGCCCCGCCTTCGCCGTCCTCGCGGCACGCCGTCGTGTGCCGACACCCCATGTTCTACCGCGCGGAGCCGCTCCCCGAAGGCCCCTTCCGTCACCTTCCACCATCTCCCAACACGGCTCGGGCCGCCCCGCGGACCCGGCACCGGAAGCGGGGCACCGCCGGTAGTGCTCGCCGGAAGGTGGTGCTTTGCTGGGGGAGGGGCGGATACGGCATCGGTGGCCACGAGAGGAGCGATCACGATGGCGATGGACCACGAGCGACCGCACCCCCACTCCGTCTCGGTGGAGATCAGCGGGTGCAGCAAGCACGACGCCCGGATCGTGTTCGACGCGCTGTGCTCCTGCTTCGCGTCCGACCGGTGCGCCGACGACGTGCCCGAGGAACTGCACGAGACCCGGCCGACCGTGTGGCTCGGCACCTTCGACGTCGCCGACGAGCACGAGGGCGCGCGGCCGGTGCACCTGTCGTCCTCGGTGGAGGCCGACCTGCACGGCGGCTACTGGGCGATCGAACGGTTCCGCACGACCCTCGACTCGCTGTTCGACGTGCACGATCTGAGCACGGTCTCCGGCGACCAGGAGAAGGAACTCCACGTGCGTCTGAAGAGCCGGTGACCGGCCCTCACCGCACCGGCCGCCTGCCGGCGCGACCGGCGATGCCCTGACGCCCCGTAGGGCCCCTGGTCATGGCCCTCCTGTGCCCTCCATCACCTTGTGCAACTAGTTGCATAAACCCGCGGTAGTCCTCTACAACTACAGGCACGACACCGCGCACGGAGGGCCCGATGAGCCGTTACCCGCACCTGCTGACCCCCCTCGACCTGGGCTTCACGACCCTGCCCAACCGGGTCCTCATGGGCTCCATGCACGTCGGCCTGGAGGAGGCCGAAGGCGGCTTCGCGCGCATGGCCGCCTTCTACGCCGCCCGCGCCCGCGGGGGTGTGGGCCTGATCGTCACCGGCGGCATCGCCCCGAACGACGAGGGGCGCCCCTACGAGGGGGGAGCGAAGCTCACCACCGAGGCGGAGGCGGAGCAGCACCGGGTCATCACCGACGCCGTGCACCGCGAGGGCGGGCGGATCGCGATGCAGATCCTGCATTTCGGCCGGTACGCCTACCACAAGGACCTGGTCGCGCCGAGCCCCGTCCAGGCGCCGATCAGCCCCTTCCCGCCCCGTGAGCTCACCGACGCCGACATCGAGCGGACGATCGAGGACTACGTCCGTGCCGCCCGCCTCGCCCGGCAGGCCGGCTACGACGGCGTCGAGATCATGGGCTCCGAGGGCTACCTCATCAACGAGTTCATCGCCCTGCAGACCAACCACCGCACCGACCGCTGGGGCGGCTCGTACGAGAACCGGACGCGCTTCCCGCTGGAGATCGTGCGCCGGGTGCGCGAGGCGGTCGGCGAGGACTTCATCGTCATCTACCGGCTCTCCATGCTCGACCTCGTCCCGGGCGGCTCGACGCTCGACGAGGTGATCACGCTCGCCAAGGCGGTGGAGGCCGCCGGGGCGACGATCATCAACACCGGCATCGGCTGGCACGAGGCCCGCATCCCCACCATCGCGACGTCCGTGCCGCGCGGCGCGTACACCTGGGTGACCAAGCGGCTCATGGGCGAGGTGTCCGTCCCGCTCGTGACCACCAACCGCATCAACACCCCCGAACTCGCCGAGGAACTGCTCGCCGAGGGCGCGGCCGACATGGTGTCGATGGCCCGACCGATGCTCGCCGACCCCGACTTCGTCACCAAGGCCGCGGCCGGCCGGCCCGAGGCGATCAACACCTGCATCGGCTGCAACCAGGCCTGCCTCGACCACACCTTCAGCGGCCTGATCACCTCCTGCCTGGTCAACCCGCGCGCCTGCCACGAGACCGAGCTCGTGCTCTCCCCGACCCGGCTGCGCAAGCGGGTCGCGGTCGTCGGCGCCGGACCGGCCGGGCTGGCCTGCGCGGTCTCCGCCGCCGAGCGCGGGCACGACGTGACGCTGTTCGACGCGGCGAGCGAGATCGGCGGGCAGCTCAACGTCGCCCGCAAGGTCCCGGGCAAGCAGGAGTTCGACGAGACGCTCCGCTACTTCCGCACCCAGCTCGACTGGCACGGCGTCGACGTCCGGCTGAACACGCCCGTCACCGTCGCGGACGTCGACGGCTACGACGAGGTCGTCGTCGCCACCGGTGTCACCCCGCGCACCCCCGAGATCCCCGGGGTCGACCACCCGAGCGTCGTCGGTTACCTCGACGTCCTGCGCGACGGCGTCCCCGTCGGCGACCGGGTCGCGATCCTGGGCGCGGGCGGCATCGGCTTCGACGTCGCCGAGTTCCTCACCGACGGCGGCGACAAGGCCCACGAGGACCCGGCCACGTACTTCCGCCAGTGGGGCGTCGACATGGACTACCGCGGCCCCGGCGGGCTCGCCGCGCCCGAGCGGCCCGCCCCGCCGCGCACCGTCCACCTGCTCCAGCGCAAGACCTCCAAGGTCGGCGCCGGCCTCGGCAAGACCACCGGCTGGATCCACCGCGCCGAACTCAAGCACCGCGGCGTCACCATGGTCCCGGGCGTGCGCTACGACCGGATCGACGACACCGGAGTGCACATCACCGTGGGCGAGGAGAGCACGGTGCTGGAGGTCGACACGGTCGTGCTCTGCACGGGTCAGGAGCCGCGCCGCGCCCTGTACGAGGAGCTGCTCGCCGCCGGGTGCAGTGCGCACCTCATCGGCGGCGCCGACGTGGCCGCCGAACTGGACGCCAAGCGCGCCATCAAGCAGGGCACCGAGCTCGCGGCCGCCCTGTAGTGCGGTGACGCGTCCCTAGGATGAGGCCATGTCACTCCCGCACGCGATCCTCACCGCCCTGCTCGAGAAGCCGTCGTCCGGGCTGGAGCTGACCCGCCGGTTCGACCGGTCGATCGGCTACTTCTGGTCGGCGACGCACCAGCAGATCTATCGCGAGCTCGGGAAGCTGGAGGCCGACGGCCTCATCAGGGCCCTGCCGTCACAGCAGCCGGCCCGCGGGCAGAAGAAGAGCTACGAGGTCCTGCCCGCGGGCCGCGCCGAACTGGCCCGCTGGACCTCCGCCTCCCAGGACCCCAAGCCGCACCGCGACACCCTGCTGCTGCGGCTCAGGGCGGCGGCCGTGGTCGGCACAGCGGGTCTGGAGACCGATCTGCGGCGCCATCTGGAGCTGCACGAACGGCAGCTGGCGGAGTACGAGGAGATCGAGCGGCGCGACTTCCCGCCCGGCCGGGACGGCACCGAGGACCGGCTGCGGCATCTGGTGCTGCGGGCCGGCATCGACCTGGAGACCTTCTGGACCCAGTGGCTGCGGCGCGCCCTGGCGGACGTCGCCGAACTCCCGGGCGGCGAACCGACCTGAGCGTCCCGCCCGTCCCCGTCACGACATGACGGCGGCCCGCCCGACCGGAGCGCTTCGGAAGGGGCGGGCCGCCGTTCGCACCGGATCAGACCCGGTGCGGCCTGTTGCGCCGGCGCAGGTACCAGGCCGTCCCGAGCAGACCCGAGCCGACCAGCGTGCCACCCGCCACCAGCGTGACGGTGCCGTAGTCCGTCGAGGATCCGCCGACCCCGCCCATGACGCCGCGGGAGGGCGAGGCCGAGGGGGTCACGGACCGCGACGGGGAGGGGGCGGTGGACACCACGACGGACTGGGTGCCGGCGGTGGTGCCGTCCGAGCAGATGACGATCACGGTGTAGGTGCCCGGAGTGACGTTCGACCAGGCGGCGGACTGGCTCGTGGCCGTCCCCGACAGCGTCACCTGGCGGCCCTGGGCGAAGCTGCCCTGGCTGCTGGTGAGGAGCGAGGCGGTGCCCCAGCTGCCGTTGATCGACGTGCACGAGCTGGTCGTGACCGAGACCGTGGACCCCGTGGTGCTCACGGAGATGCCCGGGCCCGCGACAGCGGCCGAGGCCAGGGCGAGGGGCAGCGCGGCGACTGCCACGGTCAGGCCGGAGCGGAGAACTGACGATGAGTTGCGCATGTGGACTGCCCTCCGGCGGCACGGTTGGCGGTACATCCCTTGCGCCGCCGAGGGTCGGGGAACGCCCGTGCTGCCTTGGGGTCAGCCAAAGCGCCCTACGCCTCCGCCGCACTCCGAGCGCCCCCGTGCAGGTGACGGGTTCCCGCTCCCGGCCCATGCCGGACACCTCCTAGCGCCCCGCGTCCGTCGTCACCGCCTGCTCCGCCGAGAAGCCTCCCCAGGTGCCGTCCGGCAGCATCGCCCGGACGCGGACCCGGTGGGTGACACCCGCCTCCCGGCCCACGTAGAAGCTGTACGTGGCCCGGTCGCGCGGTGCACCGCCGCCGTACACCAGGGACGTGGCGGGCCGGCCGTCGAGGTGGATCTGGTACTCGGCGATCTCACCGTCCACGCGGGGCGGCACCCAGCTCAGGTCGACGTGGTAGGCCCCGTCCTCGCGGTGGCTCGTCGCCCGGAAGCCCGTGGGGGCCGTGGCGCGTCCGTCGTCCGTGCCCGGGGTGGTGAGGCGGACGGGGGAACCGGCGGGGGAGACGTTGCCCGCCGCGTCCCGGGCCCGGACGGTGAACACGTAGGGCGTGCCGGGCCGCAGCCCCGTGAGCACCGTGGCCGTCCGGCTCCCGCCCACACTGTGGATCTTCGTAGCCCCTTGGTGGACGTCGTACGACACCACGCCCCGGTCGTCCGTCGAAGCGGACCAGGACAGCTGGACGGCCCGGCTCCCGGCCGCCCGGCCTTCGGGCGCCCCGGGGCGGGTCGGCGCGGAGCGGTCGTCGGCGACCGCCGCGGGCGTCTTCGCCCGCACCGTGCGGCTCGGCGGGCCCAGCCGCCCGTCGGTGTCGCGCGCCCGTACGGAGAAGGCGTACCGCGTCGAGGGCCGCAGCCTGGTGACGTCCACCATGTGCTTCGACCCTGGCACCTCGGTGACCTTCGTGGTGCCGCGATACACCTCGTAGGCCTCCGCCCCGGCGGTCGCGTTCCACATGACGTGCACACTGGTCGCGCTGCCCGCCGCGGCGGTGACGCCCGTGGGTGCACCGGGCGCGGCACCGCCGTACCCTTCCTCCGCTCCCGCCCAGCCGCAGGAGACGACCAGCGCCAGAGTGCCGCACAGCGCCAGGGCGCGCAGGACGGACGAGGGGGCGGCGGAACGGCTTCGCACGGCACTGCCTCCCGGGGGTGGCACACATGAATGGTCCGGACCAATATGACGCTGTTGGCGCGATCACATCAAGAGGGCGTCGCCCATGGCGCGGAAGCGGCCGCCGGAAGAGGGCGTCACCCCGCGGGGCGCGACCACCCGGGAGAGTTACGTATGCTGAAGGTCCTCACGGCCGAACTCCTGGCAGACACCACGGAGTTCGGGCCTGTCGCGCGGACAGCTGTCGTCGCAGATCCCCGCGCCGGCGCAGGCGGCCGGGCGGCCGGGGTCTCACACGGACTCAGGCCCCCGGCCCCTGTCGGGGGTTGGGGCCGTGCACCGTCCGGCCCTCCAGCGGTGGCCGGGTGATCGCCCCGGGACCAGATTGGGCTGAGTGCCCGTCAGGTCCCCCACGAGAGGCTCCCGTATCGTGCGTGTCCAGTCGCTCACCCTGGCCGCGGCCAGCGCCGCCCTGCTCGCCCCGACCACACCGCCCGCCGCTCAAACCCACCCCGCCGTATGGCGCGAGAGCACCGTCAGCGCCGCCGAGCTGCTCGCCGAGGTGCGGGACTGCGCTCCCGTCTCCCGCGGCCGCTACCGCAGCGACAACGGCGCCCCCGCGAACATCCCGGTCTGCGGCACCCGCGACGCCGTGTTCTGGAAGGCCGACATGGACATCGACTGCGACGGCCGCCCCGGACCCCGCTGCAACCGCAGCACCGACCCGTACTTCGCCGCGAGCACGGCCTACGCCCAGTCCGACGGCCGCCCCTTGAGCGCCGAACGCCTGCCCTTCATCGTCGTACCCGCGCCGAGCGGCCTCTGGGACTACCGGGATCACGGCATCGGCGGCGGTTCGGTGGTGGCGGTGGTCTACCGCGACCGGGTGCAGTACGCGGTCGTCGGCGACACCGGACCCCAGGGCATCATCGGGGAGGCGTCCTACGCGACCGCCAAGGCCCTCGGCATCCGCGCCGACCCGCACGGCGGCGGCGTACCCTCCGGCGTCACCTACATCGTCTTCAAGAACACCAAGGTGTCGCCCATCGAGGACCACGCGGCGGCCGTGACGGAGGGGGAGCGGGCGGCGAGACGGTTCACCGACGGGACCGCGGCCGACGCGGAGTGAGCGGATGACGACGTGTCACGGCGCGGACGGCCGCGGCCGGGCGTGCCCGGCCACAGCCGTCGCTCACACCTTCCGGTAGGTGTACGCCTCCGTGGCGGCCGCCTCCACCGCCGCCAGGTCCGCCCCGGTGGACGCCGTGACGACCGCGGCGACGGCACCCTCCACGAAGGGCGCGTCCACCAGGCGTGTCCGCTCCGGGAGTTCGTCGCCCTCGGCGAGCAGCGCCTTCACCGTGAGCACCGCGCTGCCCAGGTCGGTCAGGACGGCGACCCCGGCGCCGCGGTCGACGGACGCGGCCGCAGCGGCGATCAGCTCCGAACTCGTCCCCAGCCCGCCGCCCTCGGTGCCGCCCGCCGGAGCGACGGGCACCACCGGGCCACCGCCCGCGAGCCCCTTCGCGAGCTCCGCGACCGACGCGGCCACCTCCGCGCTGTGCGACACCAGCACGATTCCCACCAGTTGCTCGTCACTCACCGGCGGCCTCCGCGAGTCCGGCGATCAGCAGCGCCGACGACGTGGCACCCGGGTCCTGGTGGCCGATGCTGCGCTCGCCCAGATAGCTCGCCCGGCCCTTGCGCGCCTGCAAGGGCGTCGTCGCCACCGCGCCCTCCTCCGCCGCGGTCCGGGCCGCGGTGAACGAGTCGCCGAGCGCGTCCACCGCGGGCACCAGCGCGTCGATCATGGTCTTGTCGCCCGGGGCGGCGCCGCCGAGCGTCATGACCGCGTCCACCCCCGCCCGGAATGCCTCGGCCAGCTGCTCCGCGCTGACCTCGCCGGCATCGCCCAGCGCCTTGCCGGTACGGCGCAGCAGCGTCCCGTACAGCGGCCCCGAGGCACCGCCCACCGTCGAGATCAGCTGGCGTCCGGCCAGGGTCAGGACCCCGCCGGGCGTGTCCGGGGCCTCCTTCTCCAAGGCGGCCGCGACGGCCGCGAACCCGCGCTGGAGGTTGGTGCCGTGATCGGCGTCCCCGATGGGGGAGTCGAGGGCGGTGAGCCGTTCCGCCTCACGGTCGACGGACGCGGCGGTGGCCGTCATCCAACGGCGGAAGAAATCGGCGTCGAGCACTGGATCTCCTTGCCTGGTAGGTACGTGGTGATCCTCTACCCCCTGCGTGTCACACGCCCCAGCGCAGACCCGGGGTCTTCACCGGCGCGTCGTACAGCCGCAGCAGCTCCTCGTCGACCTGGCACAGGGTGAGCGAAGCGCCCGCCATGTCCAGGGAGGTGACGTAGTTGCCCACGAGCACACGGGCCACGGGGACGCCGCGCTGGGCGAGCACCCGGTGCACCTCGGCGTTGAAGCCGTACAGCTCCAGCAGCGGTGTCGCGCCCATGCCGTTCACCAGGACCAGCACCGGGTTGCGCGGCTGGAGGTCCTCCACCACCGCCTCGACGGCCGCCTCGGCGATCTCGCCCGAGGTCATCATGGCGCGCCGCTCCCGGCCCGGCTCGCCGTGGATGCCGATCCCCAACTCCAGCTCACCCGGCGGCAGATCGAAGGTCGGACTGCCCTTGGCCGGGGTGCTGCAGGCGCTCAGCGCGATCCCGAAACTGCGGGAGCTCTCGTTCACCTGCCGGGCGATGGACTCGACCCGCTCCAGAGGCATCCCCTCGGCCGCGGCGGCGCCCGCGATCTTCTCCACGAACAGGGTCGCGCCCGTGCCGCGCCGCCCGGCCGTGTACAGGCTGTCGGTCACCGCCACATCATCGTTGACCAGCACCTTCGCGACCTGGATGCCCTCGTCCTCGGCCATCTCGGCGGCCATGTCGAAGTTGAGCACGTCACCGGTGTAGTTCTTCACGATGAACAGCACGCCGGCCCCGCTGTCCACGGCGGCTGCCGCGCGCAGCATCTGGTCGGGCACGGGGGAGGTGAACACCTCGCCCGGACAGGCCGCCGACAGCATGCCGGGCCCCACGAAACCACCGTGCAACGGCTCGTGCCCGGAGCCGCCGCCCGAGATCAGCCCCACCTGTCCGGCGACGGGGGCGTCCCGCCGCACGATCACCCGGTTCTCCACGTCCACGGTCAGCTCCGGGTGGGCAGCCGCCAGACCGCGCAGCGCGTCCGCGACCACCGTCTCCGGGACGTTGATCAGCATCTTCACGGGAACCTCCTAGACAACCTAGTAGATGAGCCCTCGAACTCCAGCTTCGCAGGCCACATCACGATTGACCAGTTGTCGATCTTGGCGGTTGCCGACGGTGGTTACGAGCCGTCAGGTAGGGGACGGTGGCGCCTGCGCGCACCAGATCGTCTTGCCGTTTCCGGTGTGCCGGGTGCCCCACCCCTGGGTGAGCTGGGCGACGAGCAACAGACCCCGGCCGCCTTCGTCGAAGGCGCGGGCCCGGCGCAGGTGCGGGGCGGTGTTGCTGGCGTCGGAGACCTCGCAGATCAGTGAGGTGTCGCGGATCAGCCGCAGTCTGATCGGCGGCTCGCCGTACCGGATGGCGTTGGTGACCAGCTCGCTGACGACCAGTTCGGTGACGAACGCCGCCTCCTCCAGGCCCCAGGCGTCCACCTGGTCGACGGCGAACTTCCGGGCGTGCGGCACCTGCGCGGTGTCCGGCTCGACCTCCCAGTCGGCGACGTGGTGGGGATCCAGCGCGCACGTGCGAGCGAGCAGCAGGGCGGCGTCGTCGGTCCGGCGGTCCAGGAGCATGCCGTCCATCACCGTGTCGCACAGGTCCTCCAGCGAGGTGGTCGAGTGGTTCAGGACCCGCTGCAGTTCGGCGATCCCCTCATCGACATCGCGCTCGTGGCTCCTGACCAGCCCGTCGGTGTAGAGGGCCAGCAGGCTGCCCTCGGGCAGTTCGAGCTCGGCGGCCTCGAACGGCAGCCCGCCGAGGCCGAGCGGCGGGCCCGGGTGGGCGGGCACCGGGGGCCGGGTGCCGTCCGGGTGGACGACCAGCGGCAGCGGATGACCGGCGCTCGCGAACGTGAGGCGGCGGGAGACGGGATCGTAGACGGCGTACAGACAGGTGGCGCCGGACTCGCCGGTCGGCTGGAAGGGGCCGTCGGGCCGGTGGTCGCCGGCGAGATGCAGGACCAGGTCGTCCAGGTGGGTCAGCAGCTCGTCGGGCGGCAGGTCGACATCGGCGAGGGTGCGCACCGCTGTGCGCAGCCTGCCCATGCTGGCCGAGGCGTGCAGACCGTGGCCGACGACATCGCCGACGACCAGGGCGACCCGGGCGCCGGACAGCGGAATGACGTCGAACCAGTCACCGCCCACTTCCGCCCCGGTCCCGCCGGGCAGGTAGCGCGATGCCACCTCGACCGCCTCCTGGGCCGGCAGCCCCTGCGGCAGCAGGCTGCGTTGCAGGGTCAGCGCGGTGGTGCGCTCGCGCGAGTACCGGCGGGCGTTGTCGATGGCGACGGCCGCCTTGGCGGCCAGCTCCTCGGCGAGGATCAGGTCGTCGGCCGTGAACGCCTCGGGCCGGTCGAGGCGGGAGAAGGAGACCACGCCGAGCAGCGCGCCGCGCGCCTGGAGCGGCACGGTGATCCGCCCGGTCAGCCCGTCGGCGGCGATGGACCCGTCGATCACCGGGTTGCCCGGTGGCCAGTGGGCCGGGTCGGCGGCCAGGCCGGGCCCGAAGGCCCATTCGCCGCCCTCGCCGGGCTCAGCGGTGAGCTCCACGGTGGACGTGCCGGTGGCCATGCAGCGGGCGGCGACGGAGCCGGGCGCGTGCGTGACCGGTGTCATGGCCTCCGGAGCCCGGTCGGCGTCCACCTTCGTGCTGTGCCGGGCGGCGCGGCTGAGCGTGACCGTCTCGCCGGGGTCGAACGCGGACACGGACGGCGGTTCCTCGCCGCGCAGCACCTCCTCGAAGAGATCCACGCTGACGAGGTCGACGAAGCCCGGCACCGGGGTCCTGGCCAGTTCCTGGGCGGTGCCGGTCACGTCGAGTGTCCGGCCGATGCCGCCGCTGGCCTCGTTGAGGATGAGCAGGCGCTGCCGGGCCCAGTACTCGGCGCTCATGTCGAATCCCCAGTTGGCGATCGCGCGGACCTTGCCCCCGGCATCCCGGACGGGCCAGATACTGGTGGCCCATGCATTGGCGTAGTCACTGCCGCGAGGGCGGAAGACGGTGATGAGACGCGTGGGCTCTCCCGTCCTCGCCACTTCGCCGAGTGCGTCGGTGTAGGGCTTGTCATCCCTCTCGGGAAACAGCGAGCGGTCGAATTCGGGAAGCACCTCGCGGTACTTCCTGCCGAGCACCTGCTCCTCGGAGTGCGCTATCACCCGGCCCGAGGAGGCGTTGATCCACAGGAACCGCAGCTCAGGGTCGTAGACGCCCAGAGCGAAGGGACACTGCTCGAAGGCCCGGTCGGCGACCACCGGGCGGCGTCCCCAGCGCTGTGCGGTCACCGCGTGCCCCATCGCCCGCCCGTCGGGGCCGAACAGCGGGTGAGCGGTCAGCACGGCGTCCACCGTGGAACCGTCCCGGTGCCGCAGCGCTGTGAACCCGGTCGGGTCGGGGCCGGCGCCACAGCCCTCGGGGAAGCCGTGGGGCGGGGGATCGACCAGCAGGTCGGCCACGGGGCGGCCGACGGCGTCCTGCGCGGTCCAGCCCAGTAGCAGCCGGCCCCCTTCGCTCCAGCCGCTCACCATGCCGTCCGCGTCCACCACGACCACGGCAGTGGGCGCGTCCTGCTTCCCGGCCATCTCCACGCGACACGCCTCCGTCCGGACAGCGGCCCCCGCCAGGGCTCGTTTCCAGCGGCCGCTTCCAGCGTAGGTCCGCCGCGGCGGCACGGCGCCCCGGGACCGGTGCCCCGGGGCGGTGCGGAGCGATCGCTTTCCGTTGAAGCGCTTCGACTCACTCGCCGGTCCGACGACGCAACGCCTCAGCCGACGGTCCGTGGCCGGATGCGCCTGGCTCGGAATCCCAGGCGCTCCGAACCTCCCCGGATCAGTAGCCGTAGATCATCTTGTAGGCGACCTCCGGGAGGAACTGCCCCGCCGAGGAGCCGCTGCCGACACCACAGTTGCCGTCGGACTCGCCCGGTACCTTGATCCACAGGAGCATCTCGGCCCCTCCGCCCAGCTGGGTGGGAGTACCGATACGGCGGCCCGACGGGTTGCACCACTGGCCGTTGGAGCCGTTGCCGTTGCGGCTGGTGTCCACGACGAACGGCTTGGTGTAGCCGTACCGGGCGCCGAGTTCCCTGTTGACGGCGTTGCCGTACGCGGTGTTCTCGGCCGTGGTCAGGTAGTTGGAGACGTTGAGCGAGAAACCGTGGGCCTGCCGGACACCCGCTTCGTGCAGGCGCTGGGCCATGGTCGCCGCGCTCGCCCAGGCGGGGTTGCCGGCGTCGAGGTAGACCCAGGTGTTGGGAGCCTGGCGGTTGAACTCGGCGAGCGCTCCGGTCAGCATGCTCTCCCGTTCGTCGATCTGGGCCTGGTTCATGCAGCCGTAGTCCCCGAGGGAGTCGGGTTCGAGGACGACCAGGGCCGGGCGGCCGGCGATCCCGCCCGCGAACTGGGCGATCCAGTTCCTGTAGGCGGACGGCGAGGAGGCTCCGCCCGCTGAGTGACCGCCGCAGTAGTCGCGGTTGTAGATGTTGTAGGCGACGAGGAGGGGCAGCTTGTCCCGGGCGTCCGCGGCGCCTGCGTACGCGCCGGTGGCGGTGCCGATGGTGCCGCTCCAGGAGCCGAACCAGCGGGCCGTCGGGATGTTCGCGATCGAGGCGTTGATGGCGGACGCCCGGCCGTCGCCGGGGTTGGCGGCGGCCCACCGTTTCGCGCTGGAGTCGGGGTCCGCGTAGAACCCGCTGGTCATGGTCGTCGGGTCCGCCGCGTGGGCGGCCGGGGCGGCGGCGAGCGCCAGCGGCAGTGCGCAAAGCGCTGCCACCAGGGTGGGGAGGATGCGGCGCATGGCAGGTACCTCGGCTTTCTGGCAGGGGTGCGTCCGGAGGTCGGCGTCGGGCCGAAGGGGGAGCGCTCCCATCGGAGCGCTCCCCACGGCGCGGTCGGTCAACGGGTGACGGCGGGGGTGCCGCCCATCGCCGTCAGCGTCGCGTTGTACGCCGGCTTCTTGTTGCCGCTGCGGTCGAACAGCAGCGGGTTCTCGCCGCTGCGCCAGGAGTCGCTGTCGCGGATGCCCCAGACGGTGATGCCGGTGCAGCGCGCGACGTTCATGCAGGCCCTGACCGTGTTCGCGTAGGCCGTCGGCGGCGCCTGCGCGATGTCCAGCTCGGTGATCTGGACGTCCACCCCGAGGGCGGCGAAGCTCGACAGCGTCGTCTGGAAGCTGCCGGGCGGGCCGCCGGCGCCGAAGTGGGCCTGGAGGCCGACGCAGTCGATGGGCACCCCGCGCGACTTGAAGTCACGCACCATCCGGTAGACGCCCTGAGTCTTGGCGTCATTCCAGTTCTCGATGTTGTAGTCGTTGTAGCAGAGCTTGGCCGCCGGGTCGGCCGACCGTGCCGTGCGGAACGCCTGCTCGATGAAGCCGGTACCCAGCACGTCCCGGAAGACGGAGCCGCGCAGCTGGCCGCTGCCGCCGTCCGCGAAGGCCTCGTTGACCACGTCCCAGGAGTGGATCCGGCCCTTGTAACGGTTCATCACCGTGGTGATGTGGTTGTTCATCACGCTGCGCAGTGTGTTCGCGTCCCTGATCGAGCCGACCCAACCGGGAAGCTGGGAGTGCCAGACCAGAGTGTGGCCGCGCAGGCGCTGACCGCGGGCCTGAGCGCGGTTGGCGATCTGGTCGGCGCGGCTGAAGGTGAACGAGCCCCGGGACGGCTCGGTCGCATCCCACTTCATCTCGTTCTCGGCCGTGACCGAGTTGAACTCACGGTCCAGGATGCCGGTGTACGTGCCGTCGCCGAGCCGTCCGGCCGCCACGGCGGTTCCGAAGTACCGCCCGGACTGGGCGGCTTGGGCGCCCAGAGTGGAGGCCTGCACGGCCTCTGGTGCGCCGGTGGCCGTCCCGGGTGTCACCAGGACGGTCGCGGCCAGCAGGCCGAGGACCGAGGCCCGGCGGCAGCCGAGCCGTTTCAGCGGGTTCATGGATCTCCTCGTGGGGTGGGGGGTTGCGAGGTGCGATCGGTGGGGCGGGCACGGCGCGGACGATGACTCACGAGCGGAACTTGATGGCGCCATGACATTCGCGCGTGGAGTTCGCGCCTTGCCGCGTGCGGGAGGTGCGCTGCCTACAGAGGTTCGGGATGTCGAACGCGCATCAATGTGTCGAGCATTCTGGATGATAGGAGTCCCATCGGTCCCGTCAATCCTTCTCGCAGGATTCGATTTTCACTCCGAAACATTCGGAGTCCGGAGGTCGCATCGCGGCAGCTGGATCGCCTGCTCGGCGGGAATGCCCGTGACGTCGACCCGGGCGCGTTCCTGTCGGTCATCCCTGGAACCCGGAGTTTCCGAATGGCTTGCGAAATTTCGAACCCATGCGGGGTGTCCTTGATGCCGAGACGGCCAGTCGGACGACTGCTCCATGACGCACCTATAGACATCCGATGTATTTCGCGGCGACGATGTCCGCGCCGCCGACAGATGTCGATGTGGCGTCACGTGCCCGCGAAAGAGCCGATGAATAGGTCGGGAGATCTCACCGTGAGCGATGAAAGCCAGCCGCCGCGACGCAGTGTCATCACGTTCGGCGGTGGCCTCGCCCTTGCCCCCCTGCTCGCCCAACTCACCGGCGGATCACCCGCACCGCAGGCCGTCGCCGCAGGGGGCGACGACTCGGCGTCCGTCCCGTGGCCCACGCTGTCGCGCGAGGCGCTGACCTACACCGTGCCCGCCACCGACTGGCAGTCACAGGCCCTGCCCATCGGCAACGGCCGGCTCGGTGCCATGCTCTTCGCCGATCCTCGCGAAGAACGCATCCAGTTCAACGAACAGAGCCTCTGGGGCGGTGCCAACAACTACGACAACGCCCTGGCGGGCAAGCCGGACAGCGACTTCGACACCGGCATGACCGGCTTCGGCTCGTACCGGACCTTCGGCGACCTCGTCGTCACCTTCGCTCCCCGTGCCACTGCGAAGGTCACGGCTCCTGGTGGACCGTACAGCAGCAGCCCGTCGGAGGGCGTCGACAAGACGTACGACGGCGACGCGAACACCAAGTGGTGCATCGAGGGGCCGGGGCCGAAGGTGCGGTGGCAGGCCGAACTCCCCGCCCCGGCCATGGTGGCGACCTACCGGCTGACGAGCGCCGACGACGTACCGCAGCGCGACCCGCAGGAGTGGACGTTCTCCGGTTCCACCGACGGCACCACCTGGACCACGCTCGACCGGCGCACGCTGGACGGCCCCTTCGAAAACCGCTTCCAGACGCGGGAATTCACCTGCGCCGACACCGCGGCCTACCGCTTCTACCGGTTCGACTTCGTCCCGAAGGCGGGTGTCAGCCACTTCCAGGTGGGCGAGATCGGCCTGGCCGGAGTCGACCTCGGCGCGGGCGGCGCGCTGTACCTGTCGTCGCCGAGCGGGCACTCGAAAGGCGCCGGGACCGGCCCCCGGCCCACGGACCTGTCGCGTTCGGTGGACCGCGATCCGGCCACGGTCTGGCGGGTCGGCACGGCAGCACCGGCGATCGTCTGGCAGGCCGACCTGCCCCGCGCGGCAGCCGTCACGTCGTACGCGCTGACCTCGGCCCCGGACCGTCCGAAGGACGACCCCGCGGGATGGCGGTTCGAGGCGTCGCAGGACGGGCATGCCTGGACGACCCTCGACACGCAGAACCCCTCCACGCCCTTCGCCGGCCGCGGTGAGACCCGCACCTTCCGGATCGCCAACAGCACGGCCTACCGCGCCTACCGCCTCACTCTGACCCCCCGCGCCTCCTCCACCGGGATGCAGATCGCGGAGATCGCGCTGGAAGGCGAGGGCTTCGACTCGCGCACCCAGCGCGCGGTCGTCGACTACCGGCGCTCCCTCGACTTCGTGAACGGCGTCCACGTCACCCGCTTCGGCGCACCGGGACGGCGCGTCCTGCGCGAGGCCTTCGCCGGCCGGTCCGCGGACGTCATGGTCTTCCGTTACACGTCGGAGAGGGCCCGCGAACTCTCCGGCGCGATCTCGCTGACGTCCGGACAGGACGAGGCCCCGACCACCGTCGACGCCGCCGCCGGGAGCATCGGCTTCAGCGGCGTCATGGGCAACGGCCTCAAGCACGCGTGCACCGTCCGGGCCGTGCACACCGACGGCGACCTCCGCTCCGACGGGTCCGTGCTCCGGTTCAGCGGCTGCACGACCCTCACCCTCTTCCTCGACGCCCGCACCGACTACAGGCTCGACGCCGCCGCCGGATGGCGCGGAACCGACCCGGCACCGGTCGTCGCCAGGACGCTCCGCAAGGCAGTCGCCCGGTCCTACCGCGCGCTGCGCGACGAGCACACCGCCGAGACACGTGCCCTGATGAACCGTGTCGCGGTCGACTGGGGCACTTCCCGCGCCGACGTCATGGCCCTGCCGACCGACGCCCGGCTGGCGCGCTACGCGGCGGGCGGGGAGGACCCGACGCTGGAGCAGACGATGTTCCACTACGGCCGCTACCTGCTGGTCGGCTCCTCCCGCCCGAACGGCCTGCCCGCCAACCTCCAGGGCCTCTGGAACGACAGCAACCAGCCCGCGTGGGCCTCCGACTACCACACCAACATCAATGTCCAGATGAACTACTGGGGTGCCGAGACGACGAACCTGCCGGAGTGTCACGAAGCGCTCGTCCGGTTCGTCGAGCAGGTGGCGGTGCCCAGTCGCGTCGCGACCCGTAACGCCTTCGGCGCGGACACCCGCGGCTGGACGGCCCGCACCAGCCAGAGCGTGTTCGGCGGCAACGCCTGGGAGTGGAACACCGTGGCGAGTGCATGGTACGCCCAGCACCTGTACGAGCACTGGGCGTTCACCCAGGACCTGGAGTACCTCCGCACCGTCGCCCACCCGATGATCAAGGAGATCTGCGCGTTCTGGGAGGACCACCTCAAGGAGCGTGCGGACGGCCTCCTGGTCGCCCCCGACGGCTGGTCCCCCGAGCACGGACCGCGCGAGGACGGCGTCATGTACGACCAGCAGATCATCTGGGACCTCTTCCAGAACTACCTCGACTGCGAGTCGGTGCTCCAGGCGGACCCCGCCTACCGGGCCAGGGTCGCGGACCTGCAGGCGCGTCTCGCACCCAACAAGATCGGCAAGTGGGGCCAGTTGCAGGAATGGCAGGAGGACATCGACAGCCCCACCGACATCCACCGCCACACCTCGCACCTCTTCGCCGTCTACCCGGGCCGCCAGATCACCCCGAGGACACCGGACTTCGCGGCCGCCGCCCTCGTCTCCCTCAAGGCGCGGTGCGGAGAGAAGGAGGGCGTCCCGTTCACGGCCGGGACGGTGTCGGGCGACAGCCGCCGCTCGTGGACCTGGCCCTGGCGGGCGGCGCTCTTCGCCCGCCTGGGCGACGGGCGGCGCGCCGGGATCATGTTGCGCGGTCTGCTGACGTACAACACGCTGCCCAACCTGTTCTGCAACCACCCGCCCTTCCAGATGGACGGCAACTTCGGCATCTCGGGCGCCGTGGCGGAGATGCTCCTGCAGAGTCACGACGGCGTCATCCACCTGCTGCCCGCCCTGCCGGACGGCTGGAAGGCCAAGGGCTCCTTCACCGGCCTGCGCGCCCGTGGCGGTTACGAGGTCGGCTGCACGTGGCGGAACGGGAAGGTCACGTCGTTCAGCATCACGGCCGACCGGGCCCGGAACCGCCGCAAGGTCACCGTGCGGGTGAACGGCACCGACCGGAAGGTGAAGCCGGCCGGGCCCTGACCGGGCGTAGGCGCGCCCGAGGGGCACTTGGGGAAGCCGGAGCCGGAGTCCCGCCGACTCCTCACCGCCCTCTGCCGCAACGGCTGAAGACGCGTCGGGGCGGCCGGCCCGGAACGGGCTTGCCGCATCAGGTCCGCGGGGGCCGGTCGCGATGAGAGGGTCGGTTTCATGTCCACCTCAACGCTCGCTCGCCGGGTCCGTCCGGCCGCCGCGGCCCTCGCCGCCGCCGCGGCCCTCACCTCCTGCGGCGACCTGCACGCCCCGGGCACCACCCCGGGGGCGTCCTCCCGACCGTCCGGCTCATCCTCGCCCAGTGTCTCGGGAGCCTCGCCGTACGTGGAGCCGGGAGCCGGTGACGGGGCGCCGCACTACAACGAGAACAACGCCTACCGCCGGGCCGGTGAGATGACTCCCGCCCACGCCGCGGACGCCGAACGGGAGGCCGCCCGCATCAGGCCGGTGCTCAAGCGGCTGTGGGAGCAGCGGAAGTGGGACCCCGAGACCGTCCGGGCGGCCCTGCTCCGGCTCGGGTACGAGGAGGAGCGGGTGGCGCAGGACGGCAAGCGCCTCGGCGGCACGCTCACCGTCACGGGACTGCCCTCGCACTGGGAGGGCGACGGCCCCGTCACGCCCGAGGGGTCGCGCGTCGCCCTGCGCGTGCACGACGACGCCTGCGTCACGGCCTTCCTGCAGCAGTCGAACTTCGCGGTGTCGACCAACGGCCCGTACCCCGAGACCGGCTGCTTCCAGCCGCCGTACGGCCACTGAGGAACGCCGGGCGACGGTGTCGGTGCGTGAGGCCGTGGCCGCCGGGGTACTCGCCGATGCATGATCAGGCGCGCGCTGTGGCAAGGGCGGGTCGCCGGTACCGCCGGAGGCGTCGTGATGACGCTCGGCGAGAAGATCGAGCAGGCCGTGACCGGCCGCCCCGACTCCCATGTGCCCGCCCGGGTCCTCCAGCGTCTGACCGGCCTGCCCGAACACCCCGGCACGCAGCCGCTGCCGGTCAACTGGGCCATGCACTTCGGGCAGGCCGCCCTGCTCGGCGTGCTCCGTTCGATCATGGCCCAGTCCGGGCTGCGCGGTCCCGTCGCGTCGGCCGAGTTCACGGTCGTCCGCCTCACCAACGACCAGATCCTGGAGAACGCCACCGGAGTCGGCGCCCCGCCCCCCACCTGGCCCCGCACGGAACTCGTCGTGGACCTCCTGCACAAGGCCGTCTACGGCTTCGTCACCGGTGCCGTGGCCGACGCCCTGGCCGCCCGGAACGGCCCCGGCCCGGGCGAACGCCACGCCGCCCGCCGCCCGGGCCGCCATGCCGGCTCCGGGCCGCTGCCCCGCGAGGACGGTCACGGCCGCTGATCCGGAACGTCAGCGGATGAGCACACCGGCCACCGCGCCCACCCCGGCGGCACAGGCCAGGACCGCGCAGGCACCGGCCGCGTGACGCCGCAGCAGGGCCCTTCGGAGCTGGGCGTAGCGGTTCTCGTACTCCTCTCGCAGCTCTGCGGCCCGTCGTACGGTGCCGAGCATCAGCTGCCGGGTGACATCGAGACGTTGGCGGACGTAGTGGGCGGTGAGTTCCTCGGTCTGGGCCGTGGTCAGCCATGGCATCCCCGCGCAGAGCTCCTCGGCCTCGCGCTGGGCCTGGTCACGGTGGGCGTGGGCGAGAAGGTAGCCCTCGGTCTCGTCGGCCAGGACGCTGTCCGGCTCACCGGCGGGCGTGCCGCGCCTGCCGCGTCTCAACGCCGGTCGCCCTTGTGCCCCTCGGCGTCGATCACATCGCGTTGTCCGGTGTTCTCCGCCTCGTCGAGACGCGCCACGTCCGGGTGGCGCAGGTCGAATGCGGGCGACTCGGAGCGGATCTTGGGAAGGGTCAGGAAGTTGTGGCGGGGCGGCGGGCAGGACGTGGCCCACTCCAGCGAGCGGCCGTACCCCCAGGGATCGTCGACCTCGACCTTCTCGCCCTTCTTCGCGGTCCGCCACACGTTGTAGAGGAAGGGCAGGGTCGACAGGCCGAGCAGGAACGCGCCGATCGAGGAGACGGTGTTCAGGGCGGTGAAACCGTCGGCGGCCAGGTAGTCGGCGTAGCGGCGGGGCATGCCCTCGGCGCCGAGCCAGTGCTGCACCAGGAACGTGGTGTGAAAACCGATGAACAGCGTCCAGAAGTGGATCTTCTCCAGGCGCTCGTCGAGCATCGTGCCGGTCATCTTCGGCCACCAGAAGCTGAATCCGCCGAACATCGCGAACACGATGGTGCCGAACAGCACGTAGTGGAAGTGGGCGATCACGAAGTAGCTGTCCGTGACGTGCCAGTCGAGGGGCGGGGAGCCCAGGATGACGCCGGTCAGGCCACCGAAGAGGAAGGTGACAAGGAAGCCGAGCGCCCAGAGCATGGGTGGTTCGAACGACAGCGAGCCCCGCCACATCGTGCCGATCCAGTTGAAGAACTTCACGCC
>NZ_WWIC01000326.1:0-28124 GCF_009872555.1 Streptomyces sp. SID5643 | reverse complement strand
CTGACGCCGTGGGGGCAGGGCCCATCACTCCCGGGGGCTTTCGCTTTCCGTCCACCCTTTCGCTCTCCGTTCCACCCGCGCCCCCCGCCTCGGGCGCATCAAGCAGTGCTGCCCAGAGGCGCGTCGCGCGGAGCGCCGAGCACCGCGGGGGTGCCCGGCGCGTCCCTCGCGGTGTCGTCGGCGGCACCTCGCCGTCCCGAGGGTGGGGCGGCAGGGGGGCCGCCCGTCCCGGCTCCTCGCTCGGCCCGCGGCCCGCGGCCTACGCCTTCGCATCCACCGCTACGCCCATCACCTCACGCGCATGCCGGTCCGGCACCATGCCGAGGCGCCAGGCCTGCCAGCCGGCCTCCAGGGTCACGCCCCGTTCCAGCAGCAGCTGGTACGCGTCGACGTAGTCGTCCAGCTTGCGGTCGCGCAGCCCGTGGGTCGCGCGGGACAGCTGCACCAGCTCCTCCTGGGCCACCGCCGTGCCCACCTCCATGCCGCCCGGGGCCGCATACGGCAGCAGCGTGCAGCGCAGGAAGCGGGCCCAGTCCTCGCCCCGGCGGTCGCCGTAGGACGCGAAGAGCTCCACCGCCTCGTCGCACAGGGCCAGCGCCTGCTGCGTGCGGGCGTTGCCCGCGTCCACGACCACCAGCTCCAGGCACGTCCAGGCCTCGCCGTGGGCGACGCCGATGCGCTGGAAGTCGGCCCGGGCGTCGACGAGGAGCTGGCGGGCGAAGCCCGAGTTGCGCAGCGAGCCCGTCTGGGCCGCCCGCTGGTCGCGGGTGACGCGCGCGGAGTGGTGGCGGGCGCAGGCCAAGCCGTAGACGTCACGCATGCGGGAGAACATGGTGCGGGCGCGCTCCAGTTCGCGGACCGCCTGATCGAGATCGCCCGTCTCCTCCAGGGCCTGGCCCAGGTAGTACAGGGTCCAGGCCTCGCCGCGCGCATCCTCGTTGTCCCGGTGCCGGGCCGCCGCCCCGCGCAGCTCCTCCACCGCCGGGGACGCGTCCCCGGCGACCAGCAGCGCACGGGCCAGCTGCGTCAGGGCCCACGCCTCACCACGCGCGTCCCGGGTCCGCCCGTACAGCTCCAGGGCCGCCCGCAGCTCGGCCTCGGCCCGCGGGACGTCGCCCATGCGCAGCCCCAGCTGACCCAGCTGGAAGTGCGCCCAGGCCTGGCCGTGCACGGACTCGCCCCGCCGGTGCAGGACCAACGACTCGGTCAGCAGCTCCAGCGCCTCCGCCAGCCGGGCCCGGTCCCGCTCCACCGCCGCGAGCGCGTGCATCGTCCACGCCCGGTCCACCGCCAGCGCGGGCGAGGCCTGGAGGGCGAGCGCCTCGCGGAGCTTCGCCGACGCCTCCGTCAGATTGCCCTGGTGGTGCAGCGTGATGCCGAGAGAGCACAGCGCGCGGGCGGCACCCGCGTCGTGGTGGGCCTCCCGGTAGAGGTCCACGACCGAGGCGAGGGTGGTGCGGGCCTTGTCCAGCTCGCCCAGCTGCCGGGCCGCGATACCCGTACGCCACTGCACCGAGCGGACCAGCAGCCCCTCGTCCACCGCCTGCGCCAGCTCGCTGATCTCACCCAGCCGGTACAGGTCGCCCCGCAGCAGGCAGTAGTCGCACAGGGCGCCCAGCAGGTTCAGCACCGCCGCCTGGTCCACCCCCTCGGCATGCCGCAGCGCCGCCGTGATGAAGCTCGACTCGTCGTCCAGCCAGCGCAGCGCCTCGTCGAGGGAGGTGAAGCCGTACGGGCTGAAACGGTTCGTCCGGGTCGACATGTTGCCGTCGACCATCCGCAGCACCGAGTCGGCCAGCTCGGCGTAGTTCACGATCAGCCGTTCCTGCGCCGCCGTGCGCTCGGCCGGCTCCTCCTCGTCGAGCAGGCGGGCCCGGGCGAAGGACCGCACCAGGTCGTGCAGCCGGTAGCGGTCGCCCCGGACGTGGTCGATCAGACCGGCCCGGGTCAGCACCTGCAGGTGACGCTTCGCCTCCGCCTCGTCGGTCGCCAGCAGCGCGGCGGCCGCGGCGGCCCCCAGCGAGGCCCGCCCGGCCAGGGCCAGCCGGCGCAGCAGCCGCCGTACCGTCTCCGGCTGGTCCGTGTAGCGCAGCCACAGGGCGCGTTCGACCGGCTCGACGGGGCCGTAGGCGTCGAGGTCCGTGGCCAGCGCCCGCGGCGAGCGCGGACCGAGGCACGAGCCCGCGATGCGCAGCGCCAGGGGCAGCCCGCCACACAGCTCCCGGACCCGGTCCGCGGACTCCGCGTCGTACGGCCCGGAACGGTCCTGCGCCGCCGCGCCCAGCAGCTCCTCCGCACCCGCCGCGTCCAGCGGCGCCACCGCCAGCTGGTGCACCCGCGCGGGCAGGCCCCCCAGCTCCAGCGGGCCCCGCGCGGTGACCAGCACCAGGCTGTCGGACCGCTCCGGGACCAGGGCGCGGACCTGCTCCGCGTCCGCGGCGTCGTCGAGGACGACCGTGACCGGCAGGCCCGTCAGATGCTGGTGATACAGCTCGCCCAGCCGCTTGACCTGCTGGTCGGGCGAGGACCGCTCACGGAACAGCAGCTGCTCGCGGGGCGCGCCGAGCCGGTTCAGCAGATGCAGCAGCGCCTCACGGGTGGACAGCGGGGACTCGCCCGCCCCGTCCGCGCGCAGGTCGACGACACAAGCACCGCGGAAGTAGTCCCTCAGATCGTGCGTCGCGTGCACCGCGAGCGTCGTACGGCCGCTGCCGGGCGTGCCGTGCAGCACCACCACCGTCGGCTGCGTCCGGGTGCTCGCCCGGGCCGCCTGCACCCACTGCCGGATCTGCGCCAGCTCCTGCCGCCGACCCGCGAACGGCTCCGTCGGTTCGGGAAGCTGCCCGAAGGACTGCTCCAGCACATTGCGCCCGCGGGCCGCCGCGCTCTTGTCCGCACCGCGCAGCCGCGGGCCGCCCGTCTTCTTCGGCCCCGTCGAGGCCGCGAACACCCGCTGCTGGTCCAGGAACGGCCGGATGCCCCGCACCTCCAGCGCCGTCAGCCACTGCAACCGCAACTGCTCCGGGCCGCCCGGCTGGTTCACGGCACCGGCACGGCGGTGCGCGGCCGGCAGATGCGACCCGACCACCTTCACCACCGTCGCCGCGGCCCCCACGACACCCACCGTCACACCCGCCCCGACAGCCGTCCCGGTCCCCGTGCCCAGCGCCAGGTCGGCGACGACCGCCGCGACTGCCGCGACCCCGGCCACCAGCAGGGGCGTCCCGGCCCCCTCGCGGGCGTAACGCTGCCCGAAGGTCAGCTGCCCGGCCGCCGCCTCGTCCAGGGCGCGCGTGTAGGCCTCGTACTCCTCACCCGCACTCCGCGCCATCGTGTCGAGCGCTCCGCGCGCCCGCGCGAGCAGCACCTTCCCGTCACTGCGCCCGCCCGAGCGCCGCACCTCCTCCTCCACGGCCCGCACCAGCAACCGCTCGGCCTCCGCCCGATGAGCGTCCCGCATGTCACGTCCCCCTCCGGCGGCAACTCCTTTGCCTCCGAGTGTCCTTGGTGGGAGGCGTGAGCGCGAGGGGGCGACGATCAACGATGCGATGCGGTGATCCACGGGCGGTGAGCTCGCGCGAGGGACCGCGTTCCGCGGCCGGGCGGCCATCCTGAGGCAGGATGGAAGCATGCCGAACCGACTGGCTCATGAGACGTCCCCGTACCTGCTCCAGCACGCCGACAACCCCGTCGACTGGTGGCCCTGGTCGGAAGAGGCCTTCGACGAGGCGCGGAAGCGGAACGTGCCCGTGCTGCTCAGCATCGGATACAGCAGCTGTCACTGGTGCCACGTCATGGCTCACGAGTCCTTCGAGGACCAGGAGACCGCCGAGTACCTCAACGCGCACTACGTGAGCGTGAAGGTCGACCGCGAAGAACGCCCCGACGTGGACGCCGTCTACATGGAGGCCGTGCAGGCCGCGACCGGGCAGGGTGGCTGGCCCATGACCGTCTTCCTCACTCCGGACGCCGAGCCGTTCTACTTCGGTACGTACTTCCCGCCCGCTCCCCGTCAGGGCATGCCGTCCTTCCGGCAGGTGCTCCAGGGTGTGCACCAGGCGTGGGACGAGCGGCGGGACGAGGTGACCGAGGTCGCCGGGAAGATCGTCCGGGATCTGGCCGGGCGGGAGATCTCCTACGGCGATGCGCAGACCCCGGGTGAGGAGCAGCTCGCGCAGGCGCTGCTCGGGCTGACCCGGGAGTACGACCCGCAGCGCGGCGGATTCGGCGGGGCGCCGAAGTTCCCGCCGTCGATGGTGCTGGAGTTCCTGCTGAGGCACCATGCGCGGACCGGTGCCGAGGGTGCGCTCCAGATGGCGAGCGACACCTGCGAGCGCATGGCCCGGGGCGGGATCTACGACCAGCTCGGGGGCGGCTTCGCCCGCTACTCCGTCGACCGCGACTGGGTCGTGCCGCACTTCGAGAAGATGCTGTACGACAACGCCCTGCTGTGCCGGGTGTACGCCCATCTCTGGCGGGCCACCGGCTCGGAGCTCGCACGCCGCGTCGCCCTGGAGACGGCCGACTTCATGGTGCGCGAACTGCGCACGAACGAGGG
Organism: Streptomyces sp. SID5643; assembly: GCF_009872555.1. Lineage (NCBI taxonomy): Bacteria > Bacillati > Actinomycetota > Actinomycetes > Kitasatosporales > Streptomycetaceae > Streptomyces > Streptomyces sp. SID5643. The sequence continues at coordinate 23,566 of NZ_WWIC01000326.1, read as the reverse complement.
CGGGTTCGCCTCCGCCCTGGACGCCGACAGCGACGACGGCTCCGGGAAGCACGTCGAGGGCGCCTACTACGTGTGGACGCCTGGGCAGTTGCGGGAGGTGCTCGGCGAGCAGGACGCGGACCTCGCGGCGCGGCACTTCGGGGTGACCGAGGAGGGGACCTTCGAGGAGGGTGCGTCCGTCCTCCAACTGCCCGTGCGGGACGGCTTCGTCGACGCGGGAAAGGTCGCCTCCGTCCGGGAGCGGCTGCTGGCGGCGCGGTCGGAGCGGCCCGCGCCCGGCCGGGACGACAAGGTCGTCGCCGCCTGGAACGGCCTCGCGATCGCCGCGCTGGCCGAGACGGGCGCCTACTTCGACCGGCCCGACCTGGTCGAGGCCGCCGTCGCCGCGGCCGACCTCCTGGTCAGGCTGCACCTGGACGAGCAGGCCCGCCTCACCCGCACCAGCAAGGACGGCCACGCCGGCGCCAACGCGGGTGTCCTGGAGGACTACGCGGATGTGGCGGAGGGTTTCCTCGCGCTCGCGTCCGTCACCGGGGAGGGCGTCTGGCTGGAGTTCGCCGGGTTCCTCGTCGATCACATCGTGGCCCGCTTCACCGACCCTGAGTCGGGGTCGCTGTACGACACGGCGGCCGACGCCGAGCGGCTGATCCGCCGTCCCCAGGATCCGACCGACAATGCCGCGCCGTCCGGCTGGAGCGCGGCGGCCGGTGCCCTGCTGGGGTACGCCGCGCACACCGGCTCCGAGCCGCACCGCGAGGCCGCGGAGAAGGCCCTCGGTGTCGTCAAGGCGCTCGGTCCGCGGGTGCCGCGTTTCATCGGCTGGGGGCTCGCGGTCGCGGAGGCCGTGCTGGACGGTCCGCGGGAAGTGGCGGTCGTGGGTCCGTCGCTGGACGACGAGGGCACGAGGTCCCTGCACCGCACGGCACTTCTGGGGACCGCGCCGGGTGCCGTCGTGGCCGTCGGCGTGCCGGAGAGCGAGGAGTTCCCGCTGCTCAGCGGCCGTCCCCTGGTCGGCGGTGAACCGGCGGCGTATGTCTGCCGTAACTTCACATGTGACGCGCCGACAACGGAAGTTGACCGGTTGCGTGCGGTGCTGAGCGACTGAAGTCGGGAATCAACGGAAACACGCTCTTTATCTGAACAGCCCCCGGGTTTCACAGTTCCCCCCTAATCTCTGCACAGTGACGTGACGGGAGGGGCCGCACCGGCACACCGTCACGACCGGGGGTTCTTGGATCTGGGGGGATCTGTTTGCTGACGTCTGTCTTCATCGCTGCCGTTTCACTGGCCCTGTTCTGGATGGCGGCGTTCACGCTGTGGTGGCAGATGCACGCCTGGCGCACGCCGGAAGTGCTCGCCTCCACCCGGTTCAGCAGTCCGGACGGGGACGAGCACGTCTCCTTCTCGCTGCTGCTGCCCGCGCGGCACGAACAGGCGGTGCTGGACCACACGATCCAGCGGTTGCTGGAGTCGAGCCACACCGACTTCGAGATCATCGTGATCGTCGGGCACGACGACCCGGAGACGACCGCCGTGGCCGACCAGGCCGCGGCGCGCGACGCACGGGTCCGGGTCGTCGTCGACACGCACGAGAAGAAGAACAAGCCGAAGGCCATGAACACGGCGCTGCCGCACTGCCGCGGCGACGTCGTCGGCGTGTTCGACGCGGAGGACCAGGTCCACCCCGAGCTCCTCGCGCACGTCGACCACGCCTTCCGCACCACCGGCGCGGACGTCGTGCAGGGCGGGGTGCAGCTGATCAACTTCCACTCCAGCTGGTACAGCCTGCGCAACTGCCTGGAGTACTTCTTCTGGTTCCGCTCGCGGCTCCACCTGCATGCGCAGAAAGGTTTCATTCCGCTTGGCGGAAACACCGTCTTCGTCCGCACGGACGTCCTGAGGGAAGCCGACGGCTGGGACCCGAACTGCCTCGCCGAGGACTGCGACCTCGGAGTGCGCCTGTCCAGCGTCGGCAGGAAGGTCGTCGTCGCCTACGACTCCGACATGGTGACCCGTGAGGAGACCCCTGGCTCGCTGATGTCCCTGCTGAAGCAGCGCACCCGCTGGAACCAGGGATTCCTCCAGGTGTACCGGAAGAAGGACTGGAAGCAACTGCCCACGCTCGGGCAGCGGTTGCTCGCCCGCTACACCCTGATGACGCCGTTCATGCAGGCCTTCACCGGCCTGATCATCCCGCTGAACGTGGCGATCGCCCTGTTCCTGGACGTGCCCGTCGGCATCGCCTTCATCACCTTCCTGCCGGCCGTCACCGCCCTGGTCACCTTCGTCTTCGAGGTCGTCGGACTGCACGACTTCGGCAAGCAGTACGGGCTGCGCGTCCGCTTCGCGCACTATCTGAAGCTGATCCTCGGCGGCCCCTTCTACCAGGTCCTGCTCGCCGGAGCGGCCGTGCGGGCCGTCTGGCGTGAGCAGCGCGGCCGCAACGACTGGGAGCTGACCAGCCATGTCGGGGCCCACCTCGACGAGACGGCCGTGACCCGGCGCGACGTGACCCGAGAGGACGTTCCCGCGTGACCTCCACCCTTCCCGCGGTGACCGCTGCGAAGGTCCCCGCGCAGCGCCGTCCTGCGCCCCGCACCGGTGCGCACCGCAGACCGGAGCCGCCGAGCCGCCTGCGCTCCTCCCGCTCCGACCTGCTCCTGTGCGGCGTCCTCCTCGCGGCGATCCTCGTCGTGCAGGGCTGGAACATCGCCGACTACCCGGCCCTCAGCGACGACGAGGGCACCTATCTCGCCCAGGCCTGGTCGGTCCAGCAGGGCAACGGCCTGGCCCACTACACCTACTGGTACGACCATCCGCCGCTCGGCTGGATCCAGATCGCCGTGCTGACCTGGATCCCCGCGCTCATCAGTCCCGAGTCGATGACGGTGGGCACCATGCGCGCCGCGATGCTGGTGATCAGCGGCATCAGCGCGGTCCTCGTCTACGTGCTGGGCCGGCGCCTGGCGCTGCCCCGCTGGGCGGCCGCCCTCGGCATGGTGTTCTTCGGGCTCTCCCCGCTGTCGGTCGTCCTCCAGCGGGAGATCTTCCTCGACAACCTCGCGGTGATGTGGACACTGCTGGCCTTCACCCTGGCCGCGTCCCCGAGCCGCCACCTGTGGCACCACTTCGGCGCGGGCATCGCGGCGGCGACAGCCGTCCTCACCAAGGAGACGATGCTCGTCGTCCTGCCCGCCCTGTTCCTCACCATGTGGCGCCACAGCCACCGGGACACCCGCAAGTTCGCCCTCACCGGAGCCGTCACGGCCTGCGCCCTGATCGGCTTCTCCTACCCGCTGTTCGCCCTGCTGAAGGGCGAGTTGCTGCCCGGCGCCGGGCACGTGTCCCTCTGGGACGGCGTCACGTACCAGATGACCCGACCCGGTTCGGGCTTCATCCTGGACCAGGGCTCCGGCTCCTGGGGCGTGCTCCAGTCGTGGCTGTACTACGACAGGATCCTGCCCCTCGGCGGCCTCGCGGGCGCCCTGCTCCTGCTCGTCACCTGGCGCTGGTCGGTCACGGCCCGCGCCCTGGCCGGACCGGCCCTGGCCGTGGCGATCTTCGCCGCGCTGGCCCTGCGCCCGAACGGTTACCTGCCCGCGATGTACGTCATCCAGGCCCTGCCGTTCCTCGCACTGGTCCTGGCCGGAGGGACCGCCTCCGTCGCCCACGCGGTGCTGAGCCGCTGGCGCTCCGAGGCGGAGAAACGGTACGTCAGTGTGAGCCGGTACGCGCTCGCCGCCGTCCTCGCCCTGGCCGCCGGCGCCTACCTCGTGCCCCGCTGGTACGACGGCGCGCACACGGCCGTCACCACCGACGCCAACGCCCCCTACAGGGCCGCCTCCCAGTGGCTGGCCACGGAGGTCGAGGACCCGGAGCGCACCCGGGTGCTGGTGGACGACGCCCTCTGGCTGGACCTGGTGCACCAGGGCTACCGGCCCGGGCTCGGCGTCATCTGGTTCTACAAGGCCGACCTCGACCCGGCGGTGACGAAGACGATGCCGCGCGGCTGGAAGGACCTCGACTACGTCGTCGCCTCGCCGACCGTCCGGCGCGACGCGGCCGATCTGCCCAACGTCAAGGCCGCCATGGAGCACTCGGACCCGGTCGCCACCTTCGGCACCGGCGAGGACCGCATCGAGATCCGCCAGATCCATACGTCCGCCGGAGGCGCGCGATGAGCCAGGAGTCCACCGTCCCCGGCGAGGTCGTCGAGACCGCCGAGATCCCCGAGCCGGGCGCCGTCACCATCGTCGTACCGACGTTCAACGAGTCGGCGAACGTACGGCAGTTGCTGCGCCAGATCACCGAGGCCGTCCCGGCCCGGCTGCCCTGCGAGGTCGTCTTCGTGGACGACTCCACCGACGACACACCCGAGGTCATCGAGAAGGCGGCGCAGGACTGCCCGTTCCCGGTGACCGTGCTGCACCGGAAGGAGCCGGTGGGCGGGCTCGGAGGCGCGGTCGTCGAGGGTCTGAAGGCGGCCACGTCGGACTGGATCGTCGTCATGGACGGCGACTGCCAGCACCCGCCGGCCCTCGTGCCCGACCTCGTCGCCACCGGCGAGCGGGCGAACGCCGGGCTGGTCGTCGCCTCCCGGTACATCAAGGGCGGCAGCCGGGCCGGACTCGCGGGCAGCTACCGCGTGGCCGTCTCGCGCGGGGCGACCTGGCTGACCAAGGCGCTCTTCCCGCGCCGGCTGCGCGGCATCAGCGACCCGATGAGCGGCTTCTTCGCGATCCGCCGCAGCGCGGTCACCGCCGAGGTCCTCCAGCCGCTCGGCTACAAGATCCTCCTCGAACTCGCCGTCCGCAGCCGCCCGCGCAGGGTCACCGAGGTGCCCTTCGTCTTCCAGGACCGGTTCGCCGGGGAGTCCAAGTCGACCGCGCAGGAGGGCCTGCGCTTCCTGCGCCACCTGGCCGGGCTGCGCGCCGCCTCGCCGGTCGCGCGGATGATCGGGTTCGGCCTGATCGGGCTGACCGGTTTCGTGCCGAACCTGCTGGGCCTGTGGGCGCTGACCGCCGCCGGCATGCACTACGTACCGGCGGAGATCCTCGCCAATCAGCTGGGTGTCGCCTGGAACTTCGTGCTCATCGAGCACCTGCTGTTCCGCGAGCGCCGCCGGCACCGCCGGTGGTGGGACCGGGCCGGGCGGTTCGCGCTGCTCGCCAACGCCGATCTGGTGCTGCGCATCCCGCTGATCGCCCTGTTCGTGCACCAGCTGCACCTGGGCGTGCTGTCGGCCACCGCGCTCGCGCTGGTGACGACGTTCGTCCTGCGCTTCGCCGGGACCGAAGCGCTGGTCTATCTGCCGCGCCGGGGACGCGAGAAGCCCGGTCGCGGGAGCACCGCACAGCAAGGAGAGCCGTGTGAACAGACGTCGTAGAAGTACCGCGTTCCTGGCCGTGGCGGGCCTCACCGCCGGCCTGCTGCTGACCGCACCCCAGTCCGCCTCCGCCGCCAACCTCATCAAGAACCCCGGCTTCGAGACCGCCGGCACCGGCGACATGCCGTACTGCTGGGAGAAGTCCGGCTGGGGCGACAACGACTTCACCTTCACCAGCACGTCCGACGCGCACACCGGCTCCAAGGCCATGAAGGTCGAGCTGACCCGCCGCGTCGACGGCGACCGCAAGGCGCTGATCACCGAGTCCGCCGCGTGCGCGCCGGTGGTGACGCCGGGCAAGCAGTACGACCTCGGTCTCTGGTACAAGACGACCACGCCCGACGCGGCGATCACGCTCTTCCGGCACGACACCACGGCCGGCTGGCAGTACTGGACCGACCTCAAGACGCTGGACATGGCGGGCGGCTGGACCGAGGCCACGGTCCGCACCCCCGAGGTCCCGGCCGGTACCGACCGCATCTCCTGGGGCGTCTCCGTCTACGGCACCGGCTCCGCCACCACCGACGACTACACGATGGACCAGGTGCCCGACCCGGTCCTGCCGCCCGAGTGCACCGGCACGGCGGAGCAGTGCGCGAACGGCAAGTGGGAGGTGCTGCCCACGCAGAACCCGGTCCGCTCCATGCACTCCGTCGTCCTGCGGGGCGGCAAGGTGCTGCTGATCGCGGGCTCCGGCAACGACGAGTCGATGTTCGAGGCGGGCACCTTCACCTCGGCGGTGTACGACCCGGCGAACGGCTCGTACAAGATCATCCCCACGCCGAAGGACATGTTCTGCGCCGGGCACGTCCAGCTCCAGGACGGCCGCGTGCTGGTGATGTCCGGCAACAAGGGCTACCCGACAGCCGACGGCCGGGTCGGCTACCAGGGCTACAAGGACTCGTACATCTTCGACCCGGAGACCGAGACCTACACCAGGACCAACGACATGAACGACGGCCACTGGTACCCGTCGGCGACGGTCCTCGGCAACGGGGACGTCATCTCCTTCGGCGGCCTGCGCGAGGACTCCACCGGCTCGGTCACCGCCGAGCTGTTCTCCGAGGCCGAGCAGCAGTGGCAGCCGTTGTGGAAGGTCAACCAGACCTGGTCGTACTGGGGCCTGTACCCGTCGATGATCCTGATGCAGGACGGCCGCCTCTTCTACTCGGGCAGCCATGTCTTCGGCAACAACATCCCCGGCACCGGCTCCGCGATCTACGACTACGACGCCAACACCACCACCCAGGTGCCCGGTCTGCGGAACAAGGACGAGCGCGACCAGTCGGCCAGCGTGCTGCTGCCCCCGGCGCAGGACCAGAAGGTCCTCACCCTCGGCGGCGGCAACATCGACTCCAACCCGGAGGCGAACCGCCTGACCGACATCATCGACCTCAAGCAGCCGAACCCTTCGTACGTGGCCGGGCCGCCGATCCCGCAGGGCACGGTCGACCTCGGCAACGGCCCGGTCCCGCAGACCGGCGACCAGGGCAAGATGTACGTCTCCGCGGTACTCCTGCCCGACGGCAAGGTGCTGGAGACGGGCGGCGCGCTGCACAACCGGGCCAACCCGGTGTACGAGACGTCGATCTTCGACCCCGCGTCGGAGACCTTCGACCCGGTGGCCGTCGACCCCGAGGCGCGTGGCTACCACTCCTCGGCGTTCCTGCTCCCCGACGGCCGCGTGATGACCACCGGCGACAACCCGGGCAACGGCACCTGGAACCACGACGTGTCCGTCTACAGCCCGCCTTACCTGTTCAAGGGCCCGCGCCCGCAGATCACGTCCGTCATCGACACCGAGTGGAACTACGGTGACACCCAGCGGATCACCGTCGACCGGCCCGTCGCCAAGGCCCAGCTGATCCGCCCGGCCGCCGTCACGCACTCCTCGGATCCGAACCAGCGGTTCGTGGACCTGCCGCTGTCGGTCGACGGCGCCAACGTCGACCTGAACGTGACGAGCAACCCCAACCTGGCCCCGCCCGGCTGGTACATGCTCTTCGCGGTGGACGCGAACGGGGTGCCGTCGGTGGCGAAGTGGGTGCACCTCCAGGGCCCGCAGGCCCTGAAGGCGACGGACGCCTCGGCCCACGTCCACGACTTCGCCGACGCACCGAAGGGCAAGGTCACGGGGCCCGGCAAGAAGCGGGTGTCGCAGAAGGTCAGCCCGACGGTCTCCGGCTGCGACCGCCACTACGGCTCGATCAACGTCTGTGTGCCGACGGACTTCCCGGCGGAGGTGAAGAAGACGACGGCCGCCCGCTGCACGTGGCTCAAGGCGAACGACTACGGCCGCCTGAAGGTCAACGGCAAGGACGACCCGCTGAACCTGGACCGCAACGGTGACGGCATCGCCTGCGGCAAGGGGGACCTGACCAGGCGCTAGGAGAGACACGTCCCTTCAGGGGCGCGGGGAACTGCGCGACCGGCCACGACGGTCCCGCGGTTTCCCGCGGCGCTCGGGAATCAACGGCGCTGCCCGCGGAGCGACAGCGCCCGCTCCACGATGGCCTCCAACTGCTCGTGATGCGCACCCTTCCAGTACGCCCGCCCACACGCACCGCACCGCGCGAACACGTCGTACGACCGGTGCGTGCCCTGCTGCAACTGGTCCGCCACCTCCTCCTTGGAGGCCTTGCGCAGCATCCCGTTGCAGGCGGTGCACCGCGTCCAGGGCAGCAACTCGGGCCGGAACCGCTCCAGTACGTCCCGCAGCTGCTCCTCCGGCCGCGTGCTGTACACGAACGCCCCCGCCCACAGCTCGCGCCGCCGCAGCAGCCCCCGGTCGCGGCTCAGCATCACCCGCTGCTCCGCCGCCGAGCGAGCGGCCAGCGCCGGGTCGCCGATGTCGGTCGACTCGTAGGCCGTGTCCACGCCGAGCAGCCGCAGCCGGCGGGCCAGCGTGCCGAGGTGGACGTCGAGGAGGAAGCGCAGGGGAGCGCCCGGGACCCGCTGGGGGCGCGCGACGGTCCGTACCGTCACCGACTCCCCGGCCGCCGGGACGTGCGAGACGGGCACCTCGCGGCCGTCCACGAGCAGCGCGCCGACCTCGGTCAGCGGAACGCCCAGCGACTCGATGACGTGGCCGAGGCCGGCGGCGCCGTCGGTGGCGGCCCGCACCGTGCCGTCCGGGCGGGCCCGGGGGACGAAGACGTGCAGCTCGGGGGCGAACTCGACGTGGATCTCGGGACCGTTCACCAGGTCAGGATGCCACGGCGGCGGGCAGCGGCCTCAGGGTTTTCCGCTCGGCAGGCCGTGCTCCATGACGTCCAGGGCACGGTCGACGAGGTCCCGGATGTCGTCCCGGTGGCCGGTCTCCGCCCAGTACTGGGAGACCTCCATCAGCCCGCCCATCACCGACATGGCGAAGACCCGCAGCTCCAGGCTGTCGGGGGCGAGACCGGAGCGTTCGGCGAGGGCCTCGCGGAGCAGCCGACCGGTCGCCGCCATGCTCTCCATCATGCGGGCGCGGACGGCCGGGACCTCGACCCCGAGCCGGGTCCGCAGCCGCGTCACCTCGGGCTCCTCGGCGAGGCTCAGGTCGAGTGCCGTGCGCATCACGTGCCGCAGGACGTCCGCCCACGACTCGTCCTGCGGCCGGGCCCGCACCTGCGCCATCACCACCGGCTCCCACGCGTCGGTGACGACGATGTCCTCCTTGGCCGGGAAGTACCGGAAGACGGTCGACGGCGACACCTCGGCGCGGTCCGCGATCTGCTCGATCGTCGTGGCGTCGTAGTCCTGCTCCTCGATCAGCGCGTACGCCGCGGCGCGGATCGCCTGGCGGGTCTTGATCTTCTTCCGCTCCCGCAGCCCCAGGGGAGGGCGGTCGGCGGGGGTGGTGCGTGGGGCCGTCATGAAGGTCATTGTCGGGCATGGACGGGCAACGCCAGAAAATGAGACCGACTGTCAAATGGTGGAGACTTTCATGGATGGCGATGCCCCGGGGAGCGGGAGGCGGGCTATCCGTGCTGGTACGCCACCAGCGAGATCCCCACGTAGTGCGCGATGAAGGCCGCCAGGGTGAAGGAGTGGAACACCTCGTGGAAGCCGAACCAGCGCGGTGACGGGTTCGGCTTCTTGATGCCGTAGACGACGCCGCCCGCGCTGTAGAGCAGGCCGCCGACGACGACCAGGACGAGGACGGCGATGCCGCCGGTCCGCATGAAGTCCGGCAGGTAGAAGACGGCCGCCCAGCCCATGGCGATGTAGCAGGGTGTGTAGAGCCAGCGCGGGGCGCCCACCCAGAAGACCCGGAAGAGGATGCCGCCCACGGCCGCGGCCCAGATGCCCCAGAGCAGCCACTGCCCCTTGGCCCCGGGCAGCAGCAGCATGGTCAGCGGCGTGTACGTGCCCGCGATGATCAGGAAGATGTTGGCGTGGTCCAGCCGGCGCAGGATGCCGTCCATGCGCGGACTCCAGTTGCCCCGGTGGTACAGCGCGCTCACACCGAACAGCAGGCAGGCCGTCAGGGCGAAGATCCCGCAGGCGATGCGTCCTCTGGAGGAGTCGGCGAGCGCGGTCAGCACCAGGCCCGCGACCAGGACGGCCGGGAACATGCCCAGGTGCAGCCAGCCGCGCAGCTTCGGCTTGACCGGATGCGGCAGGGAGAGCGCCTTCGGACCGTGGCCGTCGGCCGCCGAGTCCGTGGGCGCGTCGGGGACGAACGCAGTCATGGCGGAAATGGTAGCTACGGAACCGTAAGTGGCGTGTCGGTGCCGCCGATTGACCGGTGAAGAGTGGCCATCCTCTCACCACGTCCCGGCGATGGTCACGCAAACGGACTGCCAGGTGAACGCAAAGTACACGCAAAGCGGCGCGCGGAAACCGTGGCGAGCCTCACGTTGCTCACCTGTGCGCTCCTCTGGACAGATGGGCGCGTACGTCGGATGATCAAATGAGTGCGGTCGGCACCGGATGAGCGCCAAGATCCACCGAAGCGTCCGGGTCGCAGCCCCCACGGGGCCTCCACATCACAAAAAATCCCTCATTTAGGAGCAATCGTGGCGCGCGATATCGCGGCTCCCACCGTCCCCACCACCCATCAGGGGCTGATCTCGTGGGTCAACGAGATCGCTGAACTGACGCAGCCGGACAGCGTGGTCTGGTGTGACGGATCCGAGGCCGAGTACGAGCGACTGTGCGAGGAGCTCGTCGAGAAGGGCACCTTCCGCAAACTCGACCCGATCAAGCGCCCCCACTCCTACTACGCCGCCTCCGACCCCACCGACGTCGCGCGCGTCGAGGACCGGACGTTCATCTGCTCCGAGAAGGAGGCGGACGCGGGCCCGACCAACCACTGGAAGGCCCCCGCCGAGATGCGGGAGATCTTCCAGGGCTCCGGAGGCAAGGGCGGGCTGTTCCGCGGCTCGATGCGCGGCCGGACCATGTACGTCGTGCCCTTCTGCATGGGCCCGCTCGGCTCGCCGCTGTCCGCGCTCGGTGTGGAGATCACCGACTCGGCGTACGTCGCCGTCTCGATGCGCACGATGACGCGCATGGGCCAGGCCGTCCTGGACGAGCTCGGCTCCGACGGCTTCTTCGTCAAGGCCGTGCACACCCTGGGCGCCCCGCTGGAGCCCGGCCAGGCGGACGTCCCCTGGCCCTGCAACCAGACCAAGTACATCTCGCACTTCCCCGAGGACCGCGAGATCTGGTCCTACGGCTCGGGCTACGGCGGCAACGCCCTGCTCGGCAAGAAGTGCTACGCCCTGCGCATCGCCTCCGTCATGGCCCGGGACGAGGGCTGGCTCGCCGAGCACATGCTCGTCCTGAAGCTGACCCCGCCGCGCGGTGAGTCCAAGTACGTCGCCGCGGCCTTCCCGAGCGCCTGCGGCAAGACCAACCTCGCCATGCTGGAGCCGACCATCCCCGGCTGGACGGTCGAGACCATCGGCGACGACATCGCCTGGATGCGCTTCGGCGAGGACGGCCGCCTCTACGCCATCAACCCCGAGGCCGGCTTCTTCGGCGTCGCCCCCGGCACCGGTGAGCACACCAACGCCAACGCGATGAAGACGCTGTGGGGCAACTCCGTCTTCACCAACGTCGCCCTCACCGACGACGGTGACATCTGGTGGGAGGGCATGACGGAGGAGACCCCGGCCCACCTGACGGACTGGAAGGGCAACGACTGGACGCCCGAGTCCGGCGTCCCGGCCGCGCACCCCAACGCCCGCTTCACCGTCCCGGCCTCGCAGTGCCCGATCATCGCGCCGGAGTGGGAGGACCCCAAGGGCGTGCCGATCTCGGCGATCCTCTTCGGCGGCCGCCGCGCCACCGCCGTGCCGCTGGTGACGGAGTCCTTCGACTGGAACCACGGCGTCTTCCTCGGCGCCAACGTGGCCTCCGAGAAGACCGCCGCCGCCGAGGGCAAGGTCGGCGAGCTGCGCCGCGACCCGTTCGCGATGCTGCCGTTCTGCGGCTACAACATGGGCGACTACATGGCCCACTGGGTCGACGTGGCCAAGGACAAGGACCAGTCCAAGCTGCCGAAGATCTACTACGTCAACTGGTTCCGCAAGGACGACGAGGGCAAGTTCGTCTGGCCCGGCTTCGGTGAGAACTCCCGCGTCCTGAAGTGGATCGTGGAGCGCCTGGACGGCACCGCCGAGGGCGTCGAGACCCCGATCGGCGTCCTGCCGACCAAGGAGGCCCTCGACACCGACGGCCTGGAGCTGGCCGAGTCCGACCTGGAGTTCCTGCTCACGGTCGACAAGGAGGTCTGGCGCGAGGAGGCCGCCCTGGTCCCCGAGCACCTCAACACCTTCGGCGACCACACGCCGAAGGAGCTGTGGGACCAGTACCGCGAGCTGGTGCGGCGCCTGGGCTGATCCTCACCTCGAACTCCGCGGCCGGCTGGAACCGACTGTGCCCTGACCAGCAACATCGTCACGGCCGGCCGCGGTGACAACACCATCGGCAGGGGTCCGCACGACAGTGTGCGGACCCCTGCCTTTCGCATGTCTCCGTCGCGCCCCCCTGTCCACAGGCGGGCGTCGTACCGGCTCCGGCGCCGTCCCACGGGGGGCAGCGCGGGCCGGTGGGCTGACGGCATGACATATTCCGTATGTGTCCTTGCAGTTGGGACGCTTGAGTGCGCGAAAGGTTGTGCGCACATTCGGCTTCACCTTGGGTACGGGTCGATCACAACTGATCGCCCGTCGGGTGCGGTTTGGGTGCCATTGGGTGGATCAATCCAAGATCTTCTGATGCCCCGGCTATGACATGGTCAAGTGAGCGACTCCGCAGGGGCGTTGATGCGACGCGCGCCCTTCGCTCCAGGTGTCCGGTGTCCGAACAGCGGGACCTCATCCGCCCCGTGTCGCTCCACCCATCGAGTGCCGCCCGATCCAGGCGCGGCCCCGCATCCACAGCCGAGAGGGCGCTTCATGGCCGACGAGATGGTGCGTCAAGCCCAGGTCTTCATCAATCGCGTGTACGGCAGCCGCATCGGCATGACCGTCGAGGAGAACGGACAGACCGGCTGGCCCACCATGTACGCCCTGACCCGCGCGCTCCAGCACGAACTCGGCATCACCAACCTGTCGAACAGCTTCGGGCCGGCCACTCTGGCGGCCATCGCGGAGAAGTACGGCAAGATCGACGCGAACAACGTGCCGCACGCGGACTTCTGCCGGATCCTCCAGTCCGCCCTGTACTGCAAGGGCTACGACGGCAGCTCCATCGACGGCACCTACAGCGCCCGCATGCAGCAGTCCGTCGCCCAGCTCAACGCCGACATGGGACTCAGCGCGGTCTACCCGGGCAGCGCACTGTGGCCGAAGGTCATCAAGGGCCTGTTCAACATGGACGCGTACGTCACCGTCAACGGCGGCTCCAACACGGTCCGCGCGGTGCAGCAGTGGCTCAACGGCCAGTACGTCCTGCGCAAGGACTACTACGTCATCCCCTGCGACGGCCACCACTCGCGCGACGTCGCCAAGTCGATGCTCTTCGCCGTCCAGTACGAGATGGGGATGGCGGACGGGGTCGCCAACGGTGTCTTCGGCCCCGGCACCCAGTCCGGCCTCAAGTCGCACACCCTGTCGGTCGGCAGCTCCGGCAACTGGGCACGGCTCTTCACCGGCGCGATGATCCTCAACCAGCGCCCGGTCGCCTTCGGCAACTTCACCAGCGCGGTCTCCACCGCCGTCCAGAGCTTCCAGTCCTTCGCGAAGCTCCCCGTCACCGGTAAGGGCGACTTCTCCACCTGGGCCTCACTCCTCGTCTCCTACGGTGACCAGAGCCGTAGCGGAGAGGCCTGCGACGGCGTCACCAAGATCACTGACGCGCGTGCGGCCACCCTCAAGGCGGCCGGTGTGAAGTACATAGGCCGCTACCTCACCAACCCCAGCGCCACCTCGCTCCCGGAGAAGGCCATCCAGCCGGGCGAGCTGGCCACCATCGCCTCGAACGGCCTGCGCTGCTTCCCGATCTACCAGACGTACGGCAGGGACGCCGCCGGCTTCAACTACGCGGCAGGCCGCGCCGCGGGCCAGGCCGCCGCCAACGCCGCCCTCGACCACGGCTTCAAGCCCGGCACCCGGATCTTCTTCGCCGTCGACTTCGACGCGCTCGACCACGAGGTGACGTCGAACGTCCTGCCGCACTTCAAGGGCATCGTGGACGCGCTGTCCGCCGACGGCGCGGAGTTCGCTGTCGGTGTGTACGGGCCGCGCAACGTCTGTACCCGGGTCGGCGAGGCCGGGCACTCCACCGCCTCGTTCGTCTCCGACATGTCCTCCGGCTTCTCCGGAAACTTCGGTTACCCGCTGCCCGCCGACTGGGCGTACGACCAGATCGTCACCCGCACCGTCGGCTCCGGCGCCGGCTCCATCGAGATCGACGTCAACATCGCCTCCGGACGCGACACCGGCCAGGCCTCCTTCAACGCGCCCCGGCCGCCGCTCCCCGACGTCGGCTTCGACGGCCGCTTCCTCAACGCGCTGCACGCGGACCTCAGCCGCTACATGCGCAGCATCGGCTACGAGGACGACGGCGGCACCGGCGCCGACGCGCGTCTCTTCACGCACACCCAGTGCTTCGAGACGATCATGTCGTACGACGCGCAGACCACCCAGCTGTCCCGTGCGTACAACATGCGCAAGGCGATGATCCAGACCTCCGCCTACTGGGAGATGCGGCACTACGACCTCATCGACCAGACCGTGGACCACGCGGTCGCCCAGTACCACCTCAACGGCGTCGGCATCAAGAAGGACTCCTCGACCGGCATCGGGCAGATCAGCGGCGCGAACGGCATCCGCGCCTGGAACCACTGCATCGACAACGGCTTCGTCACCGGCACCCGGCTCGATCCGACCAAGGACGCCGACATCTGGACGATGTGGCAGAAGGTCAACAAGGACAACGCCTTCACCATGCGGACCGTGCCGCTGATCCACCTCTGGGGAGTCGCGGGCAAGCCCGGCGGCCAGAACCCGCCGGCCGGCGAGACCAAGTTGCGCGCCATGAGCCTGAACTACACCGAGGGCGAGATCTTCGAGATCATCCGCCGCTACCAGGGCTGGGGCGACGAGGCCGAGCTTCATGCCGCCAAGCGCATGGGGCTGTACCACATCTTCGAGAAGTACAACAACCTTGTCCGGCAGCTCGCCGGCGGGTGAGGTGGACGCCATGACCACCTCGTATCCCGCCGCACTGCCCCTGCTGCTCTGCATCGTCGTCGCCGCCGTGACCGCCTTCGCTCTCGTCGGGTACGGCTTCCCGGCGATCGGCAGGGGCGGTCCGGGGGCGGTGGCACGCGGCGGCGCCGCGCTCGCCGGCGCCCTCGCCGCGGTCGCCTGGATCTGGGGTCTGGTGTCGCTCTTCCTCGACGAGAGCGGCACCGCCCAGGCCTGCCAGGACGCGAACCTCGCACAGTACGGGCAGGTGAGCGGCTACAGCGTGTCCTACCTGCCGCCCGCCCTCGACTGCCGCATGTCGTCAGGTGGTTCGTACGCGGCGGCCGTCCCCGGCTTCATCGCGCCCGTGATGACGGTCAGTGCGGTGATCGCGGTGACGCTCGCTCTGATCGCCTTCGCCGAACACCGCCGCACCACCACACCCGAGCATCCCGAGAAGAGGACCACGTGAGCGACGCTCCCGCCCCGCTGTCCCGCAGAGGCTTCCTGCTGCGTGCCGCCGCCGTCACCGCCGCCGCGGCGGCGGTCCCGTACTCGCAGGCACTGGTCACCCCCGCATACGCCGCCGAGCCGCGGGACTACACCTTCCCCAAGGCCGTCCGCGAGGGCGTCGCCCGGGCCGAGGCCCGTAACAGGAAACTCCTCGCCGGGGCCGACTCGGCCAACGGCTGGGACATGGAGACCGCCGCCGACCGGGGCGGATCCATCGCCGCCCGGCCCGTGCCCGGTACTCCCGTGACGGACCTGCAGGTCCGGCTCGGCGCTCCCGAGACCGTCCTGGTCCACGTCGTCCGCCGCTTCCACTACGAGATCGCCGAGCTCCAGCCCGGCGAGGCCGTCGGCTGGACCGCCCCGAAGGGGCTGCGCGGGCCCGCCCGCAACCTGGCCTCCGGCACCGCCGTCCGGATCCGGCCGGGCCACTACCCGCCCGGCACCAAGGGCGGCTACTTCCCCCTGGAGCTCGCGGTGCTGCGCGACATCCTCGCCGAACTCGACGGTGTGGTCCGCTGGGGCGGCGACGACCGCGCCGTCGACGAGGCCCTCTTCTACCTCGCGGTCGGCCCCGACGACAAGCGCCTGACCGCCGTCGCCGAACGCCTCCGCGCCGGCGGCGACCGGGCCCCGGGCGACGGGGCCGGCACTCTCGTGGACGTCCACGAGAAGGGCCGCCGCTCGGCCGCCGAGGCCCTCGCCCGCCGCCAGCGGAAGGCGGCCTGACGCCGCTTCGCGCCTGGCCCGGGCTTTTCCGTTTCACAGTCGACCACCAAGGAGAAGGCAATGAAGAGAAAGCTCACTCTCGTGGCAGCGGCGACCGTGGCGATGGGGGCGTTCGTGACTCCTTCCGCCCATGCCAACACCGGTTTCGAGAACCAGATGAGCCCCGAAGCCTGTCAGAAGTCCCAGGCGGCGTCCGACTTCAAGTACGCGATCTACTACAACTCGAACTACGGCGGCGCTTACCGCAACATCGGTTACAGCGTCTGGGACTTCGCCGACGAGCGCATCGGCGGGGCCCCGCAGGGCGGCACCCAGCCGCTGAACTTCTGCCACGGCGGAAGCGGCAACCTGCAGGGCATCAAGAACAACGCCGCGTCGGTGAAGAACAAGCACTCGACCTATTACGCCGTGACGTATTACAACAGCGGTTACAAGGGCTCCGCGGACTGGTCCAGCCCGCGTTCCCAGACCAACCTCTCGGTGACGAAGAACGAGAACGCCTCGTTCGCCTGGCAGACCCTCTGATCCGTACCGGCACACGGGCGGCCCGCTGCCGGCAGCGGGCCGCCGTCGCCGCACTTTCTCCTCTTCCCTCCAGCAGTCCCTCCGGTGGTAGGTACCCCCATGCGTATGAAGGCCAGGCGAGCAGGCGTCTGTTCGCTGTTGATCGTGGCGACTGCGGTGTCCGTCACCGGTTGTTCGGGCGACGGGGCCACGGCGAAGCCGCCGGTGGCGACACCGAAGCCCACGGTTCCGTTCGACGCGGCCGATCCCGCGACATGGGTGCTCCCGATCGAGGGCTATCTGCCGTCGGAGACCGAGCGGAAGCAGATCTCGCAGGCACGGAAGATACTCGTCGGCACCTGCATGAAGGACTTCGGCTTCTCCTGGGAGCCGGCCGCCGACCTGCCACGTCTGGGCGGCAAGACCCTGGTCGACTGGCGTTACGGCATCCACGACATGGCGCTCGCCGAGGAGCGCGGGTACAAGCCGGCGGCCGAGGAGCAGGAGGCGTACGACCGGGCCGTCGAGAAGGGGGCCCTGGACGGTACGTCGGGTACCGGCCCGGACACGCGGGCCCTGGAGGGCGGCGTCAAGGAGGTCGGGGGCAAGCCCGTGCCCGAGGGCGGCTGCCTGGGCGAGGCCGACCGGAAGGTCTCCGCCGGTGGCGCGAACACCACGATCGCCCAGACCATCAGCAATGAGACCTTCGCCCGGTCCCAGCAGGTCCCCGAGGTCGTCGAAGCGTTCGAGGCCTGGTCCGCCTGCATGAAGAAGAGCGGGTTCGACTACGCCCGGCCGCTCGACGCCAGCGACGACCCGCGGTTCGGTTCGCAGGGCGTCACGCCGCTGGAGATCAAGACCGCGACCGCCGACATCTCCTGCCGGGACAAGACCAAGGTCGCCAAGGTCTGGTTCGACGCCGAGGTGGCGATGCAGAAGGAAGAGATCGAGGCGGGAGCCGAGCGGCTGAACGGGGAGAGGAAATCCCTGAACGCGGCCGTGAAGAAGGCCGCCCGAGTCATAGCGGGCTCCTGATGCGTTCTCGTGGCCTGGCCCAGCGCCGAAAGGCTCTCGGCTTCCTGGTACTGGCCTGTCTCGTGTGTACCGGGGCGGGCGCGGGCGCCACCCTCCTCATCAAGTCCCCGGCGCAGGTCGCCGCGGACACGGCACCTCCGCCACCGGACATCCTCACGGCGGAGGTGGAGAACCGCGTGATCTCCCAGGCCCTGATCACCCGCGGGAAGGTGACCGCCTCCCGGCGCACGGACATCTCCTCCGGACCCCGGGCAGGTGAGGACGCCGGACGGTCGGTGGTCACCAAGGTCACGTCCGCTCCCGGCCGGAAGCTCACCGCCGGGCAGGTGCTTCTCGAAGTCTCGGGCCGTCCGCTGTTCGTCCTCAAGGGCGCCGTCCCCGCCTACCGTGACCTGGTGCCCGGCAAGCGCGGCGAGGACGTCGCCCAGCTCCAGTCGGCGCTCAACGGCTCCGGCCATCGAACGGGCAACGACCTCTCAGGAGTCTTCGGCCCGGGCACCGCGCGGGCTCTGACGTCCTTCTACCGCTCCATCGGCTATGAAGTTCCGGTCACCGAGGCCCCCGGGAGCGTGAGCCCGGCCGGGGCTCCACAGCCCGGCGCATCGGCCTCCCCGGAGGCGAAGCCCGAGGAGGCCCCGCCGCGCGCCCTTCCCACCTTCCCGATGTCGGAAGTGGTCTTCGTCCGTTCCTTTCCCGCGTACGTCGAGGACGTGCGCACCGAAGTGGGGGACGAGGCCGGGGAGAATCTGCTGTCCCTGTCCTCCGGCGAACTCACCGTCGAGGGTTCCGTGACACCGCAGGAGAAGGGGATGATTCGCGCGGGGCAGAAGGTGCGGATCTACTCCGACACCGCGGGCCGCGAGTACAGCGGAGAAGTGAAGTCCGTCGCCCTGGAACGTGCCACCGCGGAAGACGACGGCGGCGAGGAGCCGGGCGAGCAGAGGTACACGGTCGAGGTGACACCCTCCCGGCCCCTGCCCAGGAAACTGAACGGCGAGAACGTGCAGTTGACCGTGGTGGCGGCCTCGTCGAGGGGGAAGGTGCTCGCCGTGCCCTCGTCGGCCGTCTCGACCGGTGCCGACGGTCTGACCAGCGTCACCGAGAGGACAGGGCGCAAGGAGCGCCGGATCCCCGTCGAAGTCGGTGTGTCGGGGGACGGGTACGTGGAGATCATGCCGCGCAAGGGCGCACGCCTGGAGGCCGGTGCCCGGGTCGTCGTGGGCGTGCAGACGAGAGCGACTGCGGGCCGCCCGTGACCGTCACCGCCGAGGACAGCGCCGTCATCGAGTTCCGTGGCGTCGGACTCCGATACCCCGGTCCTCCCGCCGTCGACGCCCTGCGCCCCTGCGATCTGCGCATCACCGACGGGGAGTTCGTCACCGTGGTGGGGCCGTCGGGCTCGGGCAAGTCCACCCTGCTGAACATCGCGGGGCTCCTGGACGCGCCCACGCAGGGCCAGTACCTGCTGAACGGGATCGACACGGCCGCCCTGAGCGCCGCTCGTCTGGCCGCGCTGCGCGGCGAACGGATCGGGTTCGTCTTCCAGGCCTTCCACCTCCTGCCCCATCGCAGTGCGCTGGAGAACGTCGAACTGGCCCTGGTCTACCGGGCCGTTCCCCGGCGTGAGCGCCGTGCGCGCGCTGCCGCGGTCCTGGAGCGCGTGGGCCTGGCGCACCGTGCCACCGCCCTCCCCACCCAGATGTCGGGCGGCGAACGTCAGCGCGTCGCGGTCGCACGCGCCCTGGTGGGGGAGCCCTCCCTCCTGTTGTGCGACGAGCCGACGGGGAACCTGGACTCCGCCACGTCCGCATCCCTGCTCGACCTGCTGGACGCCCTGCACCGCGACGGCATGACCATCGTCGTGATCACCCATGACCGTCAGGTCGCGGAGCACGGACAACGCACCGTCACGATCCGCGACGGCGTTCTCCACGACTCCGGCCACCGGTCGGAGGCGGTATGACGACGCACCGCCCCAGCGCCCCGGAACGGTCCCGGCTGGCCGTACGCGATCTGCTGTCCGAAGCCGTGGCCGGCATGCTGCAGCGACCGGCCCGATCCGTTCTCACTGCCCTCGGGACCGTTCTCGGTGTCGGCGCCTTCATCGCGGTGCTGGGTCTCACCGGGACAGCCACCTCGCAGATCGACCATCGGTTCAACGCGCTGACGGCCACCGAGGTCAGCGTCACGGACATCGGTTCCGGTGGCGCCACGGCCCGGGACCTGTCGTTCCCGCGGGACGCCGACGCCCGCGTCACCCGGCTGAACGGCGTGCTCGCCGCGGGTGTCTCCTGGGGTGTCCGGCTCGGGCCACAGGAAGCGGTGCGGGCCGCCCCCGTCGGCTCGGCCAACAGCGTCGACGCCCGGACGCAGGTGATCGCCGCCTCGCCCGGGATCTGGCAGGCGTCAGGGGCCCGGTTCGCCGAGGGCAGGGCCTTCGACGGCTTTCACGACATGCACCACCAGCAGGTCGCCGTGATCGGACAGGCCACCGCGGCACGTCTCGGCATCACCACGCTGCGAACACAGCCGGCCGTCTTCATCGGCAGCACCGCCTTCACCGTGATCGGCATTCTGCAGGACGTCGAGCGGAAGCCGGAGCTTCTGATGTCCGTCACGGTGCCGCGTTCGGTGGCCGAACGGACATGGAGAGCCCCCA
Source organism: Streptomyces sp. SID5643 (assembly GCF_009872555.1). Lineage (NCBI taxonomy): Bacteria > Bacillati > Actinomycetota > Actinomycetes > Kitasatosporales > Streptomycetaceae > Streptomyces > Streptomyces sp. SID5643. The sequence goes on along the minus strand of NZ_WWIC01000326.1, from coordinate 3,114 downwards.
CGGACGAGGGGGCGCAGATGCTGATCTCGACTCAGCTCGGTGCCGCCCGCCAGATCGCGGACGAGGCGGCCGTCGCCCTGCGCCCGGACCACCCCGAGTACTTCAGAGTGACCGCGCCTCCCGACCCCCGGTCCCTGCGCACCGCGGTCGGCGACGACCTGAGCCAGCTGTTCCTTCTCCTCGCAGGGGTGTGCCTCGTCATCGGGGCCGTCGGCATCGCCAACACCACCCTGGTGGCCGTGCTGGAACGGACCGGGGAGATCGGCTTGCGACGCGCTCTGGGCGCGCGCGGCGTGCACATCACCCTGCAGTTCCTCACCGAGACCGCGACGCTCGGCCTCCTCGGAGGTCTCGTCGGTACCTCGATCGGCGTCGTCGTCGTGGTCGCCGTCGCCGTGGCGCGGCAGTGGACGCCGGTGATCGACCCCGTCACCTTGGCCGCCGCCCCGGTCCTCGGCCTGCTCGCCGGACTGCTGGCCGGTCTGTACCCGGCGTGGAGAGCGTCCCGCATCCCACCCGTCGAGGCGCTGCGCCGCTGAGCTGAACCCGCGGCGCCCGGGACATCGAGGGACACCCCCGGCTCACGCCGACGCGAAAAGGTGGCGCCCGGTCCGCGCGTCGCTGCGGGTGCGCGCGGACCGGGGCCGTCAGGGGGAGCCCGTCGGGGCTCAGCGGGACGCGAGTTCGCGGGGCTCCAGGGCCGCCGTGTGGGCGTCCATCCGCTCGGCGGCCAGGATCGCCGCCGCCGTGTCGGCCCGGGAGGCGGCGACGACCAGCGCCCGGCCCGCCAGGGCGTGCGCCCGCCGGTGCAGGGCCGCCGTGCCGCGCTCGCGTCGGCCGCTCATCGGTGCCCGCACGGGGGTGCGGCCTCCACGCAGCCGGCCGACCTGCTCCGCGAGCCGCTCCGCCGCCGTGTCCAGGTCGGCCGAGGACTGCGTCGCACGCAGCTCGTCCGTGACCGCGAGCAGGGCGGCGAGGTGGCCCGCGAGCTGGATGTCCAGCTCTTCCTCGCGGGAACGGTGGGGGAAGTCGGGGTTGGGGCCGTCCACCGTGCTGTGGACCGACTTGGTGCGGATCGGTTCGTACATGGGAAGGCCTCCTGAGCGCTTACAGGAAACCATCCTAGCTTAGATTTCGTCTAAAGTTGAGTTGTTCACAAAACAGGACTGCCCGCGCACATAGTGTGAGCGGGCAGTGCGGGCAGGTGCGGCCGGGTGGGTCAGGTCTGGCTGTAGCCGTCCAGGAAGTGGCCGATGCGCCCTACGGCGTCGGTCAGGTCTCCCACCGTCGGCAGGGTCACCACCCGGAAGTGGTCCGGCTCCGGCCAGTTGAAGCCCGTGCCCTGGACGACCATGATCTTCTCGCGCCGGAGCAGGTCCAGGACCATGCGGCGGTCGTCCTTGATCTTGAAGACCTTGGGGTCGAGGCGCGGGAAGAGGTAGAGCGCGCCCTTGGGCTTCACGCAGCTCACCCCGGGGATCTGGGTCAGCAGCTCGTACGCCGTGTCCCGCTGCTCACGCAGCCGTCCGCCCGGCAGGACCAGGTCGTTGATCGTCTGCCGTCCGCTGAGCGCCGCGACGACCCCGTGCTGCCCCGGCATGTTCGCGCACAGGCGCATGTTCGCCAGGATCGTCAGGCCTTCGATGTAGGAGTCGGCGTGGGCGCGCGGGCCGGAGATCGACATCCAGCCGACCCGGTAGCCGGCCACCCGGTAGGCCTTCGACATGCCGTTGAAGGTGAGGGTGAGCAAGTCCGGGGCGACGGAGGCGGTCGGGGTGTGCGTGGCCCCGTCGTAGAGGATCTTGTCGTAGATCTCGTCGGAGCAGACGAGCAGGTTGTGCCGGCGGGCGATGTCGGTCAGGCCCTTGATCATCGCCTCGTCGTAGACGGCCCCCGTCGGGTTGTTGGGGTTGATGATCACGAGCGCCTTGGTGCGGTCGGTGACCTTGCGCTCGATGTCGGCGAGGTCCGGCATCCAGTCGGCCTGCTCGTCGCAGCGGTAGTGCACGGCGGTGCCGCCGGACAGGGAGACGGCGGCGGTCCACAGCGGGTAGTCGGGCGCGGGCACGAGGACCTCGTCGCCGTCGTCCAGCAGGCCCTGCATCGCCATCACGATCAGCTCGGAGACGCCGTTGCCGATGAAGACGTGCTCGACGTCCGTCTCGATGCCGAGGGTCTGGTTGTGCATGACGACCGCCCGGCGCGCGGCCAGCAGACCCTTGGCGTCGCCGTAACCGTGCGCCGACGACACGTTCCGGAGGATGTCCTCCAGGATCTCCGGCGGGCACTCGAAGCCGAACGCGGCCGGGTTGCCGGTGTTCAGTTTGAGGATCCGATGCCCGGCAGCTTCCAGTCGCATCGCCTCCTCGAGCACCGGGCCCCGGATCTCGTAACAGACATTGGCGAGCTTGGTCGACTGGATCACCTGCATGTGTGGGAGCTTACGGCCCGGTAATGGCTACCGGGTCGTGTTTTCCGCCACGTGAGACGCGGCTGTTTGGGGTGATATCGCCGCACGCTGTCCCACCAGCACCTTCGGTCTCTAGAATGCGCCGCCATGTCCAAGCCATTCGATTACGCCGACGGAGCGACGGGCGGCGAGCCGCAGGGCCCGCCGAACGTGTACCTGCCGCAAGGGGCGCCCCCTCCGGCGTACGACGCCTACGCGGACCCGGCGGCCGCGCACGGCTGGCAGGACGTGTACGACCGGCCGGACCCGGCGGTCACGCAGGCCGCCCCGCATCCGGCCGACGGCAGGAGGGCCGGGGGCGACGCGGGTCACCCCGGCGCCCAGCCGTACTCCGGCGGTGGTGTGGGGGGTTCCGGCGGTGGCCAGATGTACACCGGCGGTGGTGCGGCTGGTTCCGGAGGCGGGCAGGCGTACCCCGGCGGTGGTGTGGAGGGCTCCCCTTACGCTCACCCCGGCGATGCGGCGGAGGGCTCTCGTCGCGGCGGCGTGTATACCGACGGGGGTCCTGAGGGCTCCGGTGTCGGGCACGGGTATCCGGGTGGTGCTGCGGAGGGCTCCGGTGTCGGGCGCGGGTATCCGGGTGGTGCTGCGGAGGGCTCCGGTGTCGGGCGCGGGTATCCGGGTGGTGCTGCGGAGGGCTCCGG